>JAISKC010000071.1 GCA_031261345.1 Eubacteriales Family XIII. Incertae Sedis bacterium
TAGTGGTGAAGCTTATGCATCTGTGCGAAGCTATATTGAAACACTGCGTCGACAAGGGCAGAACATATATGATGGAATATCCTTAGCGTTTGCTGGAACTCCCATATTATTTTAGATATATCCAATCTGCCACCATCAAAGGACTATTATTGACTTACCTTTGAGTAGTAACATCATTAACAATTTATATATGCTTTTTTTAATTTTGAACTGTTTTCTTAATTCCGCTTCTATGAATATATCATGTAATTTAGTTCTACGGGTGTCTATCACGATATTCGGTGATTGCAGTTTGGCTTCACGAAGTTTATCTTTTATCGTTCTGCGCGAATTTCCGATAGGACTCTTGAGCTCCCACTCAAGGGCTCCCATGACAAAATCCGGAGTTTTTCGTTTATAGCCATCCAGTGGTTTTAGGAATTCAATACTACAATGAAAATGTTTTGCGAGTATCCATGCTGCGGATATCTCGTGTTCTTCAGGAGGTGGTATTATATTTTGCGAGATTATTACCTTTGGCTCATTTTTATTCATACAGTCAAGTATACACTTTATTTGGGGCTGCATGGACGAAATTGGTTGACTTGTTTGGAAATAATAGATATAAATTCCATGCTGGGATATTGGGGTGGGGGGTGTTTTGTAAAGTTGGTGTAAGTTTTTTGTAAGTTCTTTGCGTTTCCGGTTTATTTCTTTTTCATCGGTGGTAATATTTTTTTGCAATGAATTTTGCTTTGGAGGCAGGGATTTTTGCTTTGTTTGTAACTATTGCTTTGAAACGTTTATTTCATGGGGAATAAATTTTCTAAGTTTTTTTAAAAAATATGTTTATATCGCAAATTTTTGGGTATAAGTATAGTAATGGACGAATTGCATAACTGGGTTGCAATTCGCATTGAGTATCGAGAGGGGAATCATGATGAACACCAAAAGTATAAACTATATCACTAGGAATAAAAGATGGCTGGCTATTTTATTGGCCGCCGTAATGCTGTTTGGGCTAATGCTACCACAGTTTGCTATGGCTGATACCGAACTGGGAAATAATGCCATGGGGGGGGGTGCTCTGTAGAGTTCTCAGTAAATGACACTGTCGTTAAAACTGTAAGTGTCGATATACCCGAAGGGCAGGCAGAGGTTAAACTTCCTGCGGACGCGATCCCAGACGAACAATGGATTGCGGGTCAAGCCCGCAATGACAGCGCGGGCTCCGAGCTGCAATCCACCGGCCAAATCTTGGGCTGGGTTGATACCACTGATGAAAGTAAAACTATATATACATCTGACGAAAGTTTGGTTGGGGTCGATGGGTACGCCCCAATCGGCGAGTTTGCCTTGTCGAGAGATACCGTCTTCGAAGCGGCATTCCCCTCCAGTGGAGGGGTTGGCCGTATGGGCACCCACGAAGTGGCCGAAGGCCGGGGTGGTCAGATTGAGGACGCACTCGGTGGCGGAGATTCCGTTGGGCAACCACCCCGTCAGGCTACGCCTGCCACCCCTCCGCAGGAGGGGAATTTTGGGGCGCTTGCGGTTGGGGCTTTGGCGGTTTTTGAGAGTGTTGATTTGTCAGGCGATAGCAATATATATGAAACAACTACTGCAAGTACGACCACTCAATCCAAAAGGCTCACAGTTTCTACGGACTTTACAAAGAATACCGGCGGCAAGAGTGTTGCTATCACTTTGGTAGACGGTTTCACCTTCCAGTCCGCGCCGGGCATGGTCGGCGCACCGACAGCAGCAGGAACATGGGCATTTGACGCCACCTTGCTTGAAGGGACTTTTCTCAATGGGTTCGTAACGGGTGCGACATGGACACCGACTGCTCCTATTGCTTTGTCAAGCGGTAGCTACCGCCCACTCAGCGGTACGTTGACATACACGGTATCTGCTGGTGCTGAAGATTTGGGACTTTCAATCCGAGTAAAGGGCGATATCCCATTTCTGTTCAATGGCAGTACAAGAGATTTTAATAATGCAATAACGGTGGAAGCTTTTCAAAACGATGCACTTTGGGAGAGTGCAGTGCTTGAAACATATCGTATGACAGGGGTAACGAGTCTTACATGTTTTGCCGGAAACTCCTCAAACGAACTAGTACGCTATGTTGCTGCTGGAGATTCGTGGTCAAATAGCATTAACTTTATCGTCTATGGTACCGGATTGCTGGATCCTGGACCGGCGTATTTATTTGATAATTGGGTGTGGACAATAAAGATGAAAAAGGGTGCGGGTATGAAGTCCGTCAGTAGCTCACAGTTCAATATTGTCAGTCAATCACTGGATACGACTAGCGACACTGAGTACGATTTTCTGACTTTGAATATCAAACCAACATCATCCAGTTTAAGTCTTGGACGTCCACACTTTGTTATTTCCGGGATATTAGCACCACTTGATCCAATCGGTACAATCTATAATGTCACTAGTGTAAGCAGTGATGTAACATTGCCGGACAATACTCATAATACAGTGATAAGTGACTATTCTCCGGGACAGGTTGTTTGCGTGGCACGTGCTGATCAGTTGTTCAAAATGTTATCAATACAAAAATATGATCTACACAAAGATGAAGCCGATTCTCCCGCCGCAATGATAAAGTTGGGTGGATTCAATATGAAAAATGAAAACGCAGTCGCTATTTCCGGTCGTCGTATGAGGCTCGATTTTCCGAGTTCTAGAATCGGAGTTCAATCTGTCAAAACATGGACGGGTCCTGAAGGTGCACGAAATATTGTTGTTTATACAACAGCGGGCAGAACGTTGACTCCGACAGATTTGAGAGGTGAATCATCGCCGTTTCTAAATCTTTATTCGGTTCTCAATCAGGATGAATTCATAAGTTGGGTTGAATGGGATATGGGTACAATTCCTTCTTCATCGCAATCTTCGACTTCGCTATTAAATCGAGCTCCGCATTGGTCTTCGCTCAATTTCGGTGGAAAATTACTCGACGGCACGGTAAGTTCGTCGGCATATAAAGCAGTTGCTACTGTGCTTCACTGGGATGAAGATGAAGAAGTTTGGGTGGCAAATGAGACCAAGACTGAAATATTTGCTGTAACAAATACAGCCGCTAAGCAAGCCGACTATCGCGTGGGTACAACAGGGTCCGGCACTGTCGCTGCGGGAACGACGAGGGCAATCAGTGCATATTTTTCCTCTGAAGAATATCGTTATGGTAGCGCAGCAAGCATGTACGCCTACAAAGGTTTTGAAGTCTTTGTTCGTGAGCCTAAAGGTTTGCATATTGATCCTGCAAGTCTAAAAGCCACGTACAATGGGGTAGAGTATAAGAGCTATTCCATCATCACGGCGAATGATGGGACTAAAGTGTACCGTATAGAATTGCCGGAAGCTATTTTTGGTTTTCAGAATACCAATGGGTGGGGTTATCCTAATATCGAAGTCAGTGCCAACTTGTTTATTCCGGTGTCAACACCTGCTAGTACTGTCAGGATGAGAGATATTTTCATGGGGAAGCCCACTGACCCTGCTGTAACAAAGGCGAATAGCTATGGGGGAGCAAATAGCATAAGCAATGACCCATTCCTTGTGACAGGAGTAGCGACAAATGGTTTGGGTGTTCCTCCATCAACAACTTATCTCACCATCACCCCTGCACCTGATTTTTCAGTCGGTCTGTCTGCCGACAAATCGGATGACAGTTGGCAGCAGTACATCAATGGTGATGCGTCTACCGTTATTGATTTGAATACTCAGCTGAGTGCACGTCTGCGTCTGCAGGTTTCAAACGGTACCGGCAAAGAAATTGACAATGGGTTCTCCGTGATAATTCCTATACCCAAAAAAGGGGAAACCGTTACAACCGATCCGCCAATAATGAGTGGAAATTTTGGTTGGTCAGCGTCTTTGACAGACGAGGCAAATACTGAACTTACAAAAGCTGATTATGAAATCAAATATGCGACATCCTATCTGACCGGAATCGATGATAGCGGTTGGGAAGATTGGGCTACAGTCAGTAGTGCCCCCACTTCAATCAAGGCTGTTAAAATAAGCTACGTCGGAACTGCACCGATTGACTTCACTGATACGTTGACATTCTCGCTAGATGTGCCTGTTCCCGCCAATCCTACCGAGGCAAATGCACTTCAGGGTGCGCTCAACATCTGGAGTGCCAATGTTTATCTGAATGTCCCGGGCACGCTTGTGGGATATAAGGCAAGCGAACCTGTCGCACTTTG
Source organism: Eubacteriales Family XIII. Incertae Sedis bacterium (assembly GCA_031261345.1). Classification (GTDB taxonomy): domain Bacteria; phylum Bacillota; class Clostridia; order Peptostreptococcales; family Anaerovoracaceae; genus JAISKC01. The sequence continues at coordinate 4,209 of JAISKC010000071.1, forward strand.
TATGAATACAGGTCTTGTCAGCGGCACGGTATACCGTGATATAGACCGTAGCGGTACTATAAATCCTGCCGCTTCAAGCGGGCCTGACACCGGTTGGTTTGGTGTAACGGTTCAGGCGTATAAGGCTGGCTCGCGAAACAGTGTTGATTTAATGGAGGAAACGACGACGGATGTCAATGGTTTCTATGAGTTCATCACGCTGAGCAACACACAGGATGTGGATATAGTATTCACTGTACCGTCAGGCAGTAGGCTCATCATACCTACGCCGTCTAATTCAATCAATGGTGTAACACCAAGTGCAGATGATAATTCACATCTGGGCAACAATGCACTTTTGCAGGAGCCCTATTCAGTCACGTTCAACGCGAGAGGCGGTTCACCGATACCGACCACTCAGTATGTCTATATAGACGAAAAGGCAACAAAGCCTGCCACTCCGACGCTCAATGGCTATACTTACTCGGGCACATGGACTAAGGGTTCAGTTACGGGCACAGTCTGGAGCTTTGTTGACAATGGAGTAGTTGAGGATATGACGCTTTATGCTGTGCGTTCGGCTATTCCGTACGATATCACCTATGATTTGGACGATGGCAAATTTGCCGGTGGAGATACACACCCTGAGCAATATAATATTGAAACGCCTAACATCAATGTCTCAAATCCAACCAAGACGGGATATTCTTTCTCCGGTTGGACGTCGGAAGGCGGGATTACGATTGATGATATTACCAAGCCTGTGAACATTCCGCTCGGCACTACGGGAGATATCGACTTCACCGCTCACTGGACGGCAAATCCCTATACGCTGACCTACAATCTCAATGATGGCGGCGACGTAACTACAGATAGAAATTCCGGTGCGGCAACCGATTCTTTGGATTTTGATACACTGCTAAACTCGGCTGCGCATTATACAAATAACCCTCTTGATGCGAAAGCTCCTACTCGCACCGGATATACTTTTGACGGTTGGTATCTCGAAGATACAGGCACAACTCCGATAGGTGGGGCTACCATGCCAGAAGATGGCATCGAAGTATTCGCGAAGTGGGTCATTGACAAATACACTGTGAATTTTGAGGTTGATGGGACGGGCGGAAGCCTATCGGGCCAAGACGAATATGCCGATGTTCCTCATGGGACTTTGTGGGATTCGGCTATAGCGGCTGTTCCCACTCCTGTGCCGAATGAAGGATATGAACTTGCGGGGACATGGACACCTGCTTTTCCAAGTGCGGTTACGGCTTCGGCCACCTACAAGGTTAGGTTCACGTCCAAGCTATACACGGTCAACTACGATACCGATGGGGCTGGGACGATTGCACCTAAGCTGAATGTGAAGTGGGCCGATGGGGGTCTTCTGCCCGCAAAGAACCCTGCCAAGATTGGCTACGATTTCGTGAGGTGGGATGTGTCTGTCGGCGGAAATGCTGACCCACAGACTGATGTGAAGGCTGCATATACGTATTCATATCTTGCGAGCAGCGATGCAATATCTGCCATTACTTTGAAGGCTGTCTGGAAAATCAAGGAGTACACTATCACCTTTGTGGCGGACGAGGGCGGAACATTATCGGGCAAGACCTCCTACATCACTATCCCACATGGGACTACTTGGAAGGATGCAGGGATACTGCTTCCAACGACTGTGCCGAAGAATGAGCATTACAGTTTCGATGTCTGGAACTCTTCGATACCGTCTGAGGATAGTGCCATTACCGGCAATGCGACATATACGGCGAGCTTCAAGCTCGACAGCCACACTGTTACTTATTTTGGCAATGGGCATACTTCGGGCGTGGAACCTAGTGCCGTTACGCTCGTGCATGGGAAGCAGGCTACCGTGAATGGGGCAAATACACTTGCGAAAGAAGGTTATACTTTCCTTGGTTGGGCGGAGAGTGCAGATTCTACCGTTGTCAGCCATGCGGAGGGGAAGGCCATCACTTTGACTAAGGATATAACGCTATACGCTGTTTGGCAGGAGGACGAAGTGATTGCGCCGCCCATCGTTGCTTTTACATATGCTGTCAGCTACTTGCCTGGCGGTAGCAATGTGAGTGGACTGCCGAATGGTGCAAGCGGCCTTGAAGAGGGCGTGCTCTATAATGTGGCGAACGGCGTGCCAAAACGGGAGGGCTTCACGTTTGCCGGTTGGTCATATGACGGGGGCACCGTCAAGGGCGGCGACAGTTTCAGGATTCCTTCAAAGAATGTGGTCCTTACGGCTCTTTGGGAGAGCGTTGCTACTCCTTCCGTGGTGCAGAAGACGGAGAAGCCTGAGGTAGCGGCTTTGTCCGAGCCGCAGGAGCCGACTGCTTCTTTGACACAGGCTGAGGTCGCTGACGCGGCGTCGAATGCGGGGATTCCGATTTTGCCCGGCGGTATACCGCTTGTTGCTCCTTTAGGGTTTGATACTTGGTCTCTTCTCGATCTCATTCTCACCGTTTTGGCTGTCGTTTGGGCGGTGGTGACTATCGTCTCTGGCGCAAGGCGCAGGAACGATGAGGAGAATGAACAGAGGGACTTTGAAGAGAATGAACAGAGGACGAAGACGCGGCTCGGTTTTCTGCTGCTGTCCGGCATCATAGCTGTGGTGGCTGCTGTCTTGTTCGTAATTACTCAGGACATGAGCCTGCCGATGGTGCTCCTTGACGGCTGGACTATCGTGTTTGCAATCTTGTTTGTGGGTAGCGTCATCGCGGCGAAACTTTCACGGAAGAAGGTGAAGGAAGAAGAGGCAGAAAGCGAATTCACCGTGGCGTGAGAACACACGGAAATTACTTAAAATAGTTACTGATACGGGGCAGTAGAAGAGGGCTGTTCCGTATCTTTTATAAGTAGAAAGACGATTTGGGGAATGGGACAAGAGGAACTAACAGGGCTGATCGCCGGTGCTATGGCGGGTGATGATGAGGCGTTCGAATCGCTGTACAAGATGAATTCGAACGGCATTTTGTTTCACACACGCAATCTCATCTACAATGTCAATGACGTCGAGGATGTGGCGCAGGAGATAATTTTGCAGATGTATAAGGGGATCGGGACGCTGAAGAGCCCCTACGCTTTCAGTGCTTGGATGCATCGGATCATCAGGAATGTCTGCACGCGGCACAACGAGAAGTTCAGTAAGAGGCGGCAGGATTTGAGTCTGGATGAAGAGGAGGTTTTCATCGAGGACGGTGATGTGGATGCGAGGCCGGAGGCTGCGGCGGAGCGGGGGTCTTTAAACGGTCAGATAATGGCGGCGATTGAGAAGTTGCCGGAGAAACAGCGCATGACGCTTGTGATGAGTTACTACGACGAGATGTCTTTAGCGGAAATCGGGGAAGTGCTCGAGGTGTCCGCGAAGACGGCCTCGACAAATTTGATGAAGGCGAAAAGGAATTTGAAGAATATGCTTGGAGATGAGTTCAGGGAATATGGAGAGGATTCGGGGCAGCCGATTGCGGCTTCTGCCATTGCTGTCGCTCTTCGGGACGCGGCCGACGAGGCGGGTACTTTGGTGGATAAGAATTCTTTCTGGCAGGGTTGCGATGCCCGTATAGTGGAATACAAGGCCGGTGGTGGGGCTACGGCGCAGGCTCACGGTAGAGTGGGCGGCAAGGTGGGCTTCGGCGGAAACGGCATGATCGCCATCGCTACTTTGGTGAGCGTCGTTGCTACCGCTCTGATTGTGGGGTTCTTTGTGATTCATCCGCCTGCTGCGGTTGATCGAGCGGAAGACCCTGTGTCGGAGGTGGTGAGCGAGGCTGTTCCTACTGAGACTTTGCTGCCTGAGGCTGAGGTTGTTTTCGAAAGCGAGGGCGAGGGTTCGGAAAATATCAATCCTGTTCGTGCGTCTGTCAAGATAGAAGGGCCGGACTACGTTCCCGTGAGTTGGAGGATAACCGATAGTGCGGGCGTTGAGCTTTTTTCCGGTCAGGGTGAGGCGGCAGATGCGGTCTTTGGCACGCTTTCCTCAGGAGAATATCGCATAGCGTGGCTCATGGAGGGAACGGACGGAGAGACCGCTACGGTTCATCGTGATTTCACCGTGGCTTGATACGGTGCAACGAAACGGGCGGGGGATTTGACAATCGATATTTGTTACTTTATAATGCTCTACGAGCATAAATAAAGAAAGTTGGTCTATTTTAGACGCCCAGTGAGAACTGACCGGAGGGAATTATGGTATTTGAAAAAGTAAAGGCAATTATTGCGGATAAAATTCAGGTTGAGGAAGATAAGATTCAGCTCGAGACGAGTCTCATGAAGGATCTTGAAGCGGATTCTCTGGATGCTGTTGAAATCATCATGGGTATCGAGGAGGAATTCGATATTGAGATTCCTGACGAGGATGCTGAGGGATTTGACAACGTCGGCGATATTGTCAAGTTTGTGGAGTCCAAGATTTAGGTAGATGTCTTCGCGGCTCTGAGCTGCGATGAGCGGACAATTATTCGGACAATTAAAAGAAGCGGTCGTTTTTCTGCGAGCCGCTTCTTTTTGTCCGTAGTTTTTGCCGTTTCCTAGTCTTCTTTGATAGCACCGATCGGGCATGCCGAAGCACAGGCTCCACAGCTGATGCAAGCGTCGGCATCTATGCTATAGATATCGCCTTCGCTGATAGCGTCGATTGGACATTCCGCTTTGCATGCGCCACAGGCTATGCAAGCATCTTCAATTGTATATGCCATATTTCTTCCTCCTACATTTTTCCTCTTACCAGTGGGAATATATTACGCAACACGTCCCCATGTGATAAAATAACATTAAAGAATATTATAGCAAAGTGCAAGGGGCGAAGCAATAGTTACTACATGAGCGGAGTTGGATGGATATATTCAGTTTAGTTGGTAAGAGCGGAACGGGTAAGAGTTTTCAGGCGATAAGTATCTGCAATGACTACGGCATCGAGAGCATAATCGATGACGGGCTTTTCATCGTGGACGGAAGTATCCTCGCGGGGAAGTCGGCGAAGCGGCAGGCGACAAAGATTCGAGCAATCAAAACAGCCCTTTTTACTGAGGATTTGCACAGAGATGAAGTGGTGGCAAAGATAGAGGAAATCGCACCGAAATCCATCTTGGTTTTGGGCACGTCCGACAAGATGATCACTCAAATCACGAACAGGCTCGGATTGCCCGCGCCCGAGGTCCGAATAGACATAGAAAGCCGGACGACGGAGGACGAGAGAAGGCTCGCGACGAGATACAGAAAAGAGCTCGGACAGCACATTATTCCCGTTCCTACGCTTGAGGTGAAGAAGGAATTCAGCGGATATTTCCTACACCCCCTGAAGGTTCTCAAGGACATCAAGGAGGGCAAGTCGGGGGCGACGGAAAGGTCTATCGTGCGCCCGACCTTCAGTTATATGGGAAATTATACCATATCGGACAAGGCCATTATTGACATCACACATTATGCGGCATCGCTCGTGAAAGGGCTCTACGAGGCCAGCTCCTCCTACGTGAGCAAGTGGAGGAATGGCATCACTATTGACCTCGGTATAGTCGTTTGGGAAGGCGTGAATATCATAGACGTTGCGGAGCGATACCAAAGGGAGGTCCACGAGAATGTCGAGATGATGACGTCCATGAACGTGCTTTCCGTCGATGTCCAGATAAAGGGTCTGGCTCGGAAGGAAGAGAATTATGAGCAAAATTAACAAGCTCGAGAAATATGAAATAGGCGGTGTCAGGGATTTTTCTCTCACGCAAATCTTTGAATGTGGGCAGTGCTTTCGGTGGAATGCGGAGGAGAATGGCAGCTACAGCGGTATAGTAAACGAGCATTTTGCCAACGTTTCCTACGACCTCAAAGCTGAAACGCTCACGATTTGGAGCAATTTGATACCAGGGAGTGATGCTCTGCGCGAGAGGTTTTGGAGAAATTACTTCGACCTCGATAGGGATTATTCCGAGATAAAGGCGTTTCTCTCCGAGGGCGATCCGATAATGGCAGCGGCTATTTCCGCGGGGAGCGGTATCAGGATCCTCAATCAGGAGCCTTGGGAGGTGCTCATATCGTTCATCATCTCTCAGAACAACAACATTCCCAGAATTCGGGGCTGTGTCGAATCACTCTGCAAAAATTTTGGCGAAAAACTCGGCAAGTTTTACGGTCGGGATTTGTTCGCTTTCCCAAAGGTTTCTACGCTCGCTGCGCTATATGAGTCGGATTTGGACGTGTGCAGGCTCGGCTATAGAGCTCGCTATATCGCTGAGACTGCGAGGCAGATTGAATATGACGGCGGGGCACTTTTGGCGTCGGGTCAGTACATGAGCTCGGATAGGCTTGAGGAATATTTGCTGTCGCTCAGCGGGGTCGGGCCCAAGGTCGCAAACTGTATCATGCTGTTTGCGATGAAGAAGGCTGAGATTTTTCCTATTGATGTTTGGGTCAAGCGGGTGATGAACAGGCTCTACGAGATTGACGAGAAGGATCTTGCGGCGATGAAAGAATACTCTCGTGTTCATTTCGGCAAATACGGGGGCATCGCTCAACAGTATTTGTTCAACTATATCCGCGCGGAAGGCATTGAACTTCCGGCAGAACCCGCTATTGAGCTACCGGACGAAATATGATAATATATATAGCTGTGCATGGCTGTGAAACGAGACGATATGGACGCTGATATTCGGTTCATGAAACTTGCCTTTGAAGAGGCTTTGAAGGCTGAGGCGCTCGGAGAGATACCGATTGGCGCCGTCATAGTCATAGATGGCGAGGTTGTCTCGAAAGGTTACAACCGCGTGGAGACCGACAAGGATTCGACGATGCACGCGGAAATGATTGCAATTCGGGCGGCAGAGGCGGCGGTCTCAAACAGTCGGCTGATCGGTGCGACGCTCTATGTTACGGTAGAACCCTGCTCGATGTGTGCAGGAGCTGCGGTGCTCGCAAAGATTTCTAGGATCGTAGCGGGGACGGAGAGCGACAAGGGCGGAGCCTGCGGAACGGTCATGAATATCCTTGATTGCGATGAATTGAACCATAAGGTTGATTACACTGTAGGAATTATGAGGGAAGAATGCTCGAAGCTGATGAGCGATTTCTTTCTGAGATTGAGAGAAAAACGGAGGAGTTCTTAATGAAGAAGACACTTGGGAAAGTGACAAGATTGGTCATTGTTGCAGTGATGGCAACCGGTATATTTTTGTCCGGCACCTTTGCCTTTGCGGTAGAGGAACCGGAAACAACAGGTGCCCCTATCGTTACTGAAAATCTCGTTTTGGAGGATAGCTCGCCTGAGCCAGGGGCAAAGGGAATTCCAATCGAAAACGTTGGAATAAAACTTTTCTTCGACGGCAATGTAACGGCGGACGATGTCTGGAAAGCGAACGAAAAATGCTTCACTCTGACCGACAAAAAGGGCAAGGAAGTCAAGGTGAAGGCGTATGCCGATTCCGCTCAAGAAGATTATATTTTGGTCATAGCGCAGCCCAAGAGCGCCAAGAAGAATGTATCCGGAAAGCTAAAGCCAAAGTCAAATTATACGCTGACGATAGATAGCGGCTTGACATCGGCGGACGGCAAGAGCCTTGCAAAAGATATCGATATCAAATTCACAACCGTGGATATAAGCAAAAACTCAAAGATCAGTATGTATCTGATGTTCGGCATGGTCATTGCCATCGCCGGACTCATGTTCCTCAACAACAAGCGGAAGGAACATGCCAAGTTGCAGATGAAGCTTCTCGAAAACGCAGACCCATACAAGGTTGCCAAGGACAAGGGTATTTCCGTGGCCGAGGCAAATGTCCAAATCGCAAAGGCGAAATCGAAGCATCAGAAAAATCTCGACAAGCTCGGACCGAGTTTTGCCGATATGATGAAGCCGCCTGAAGAGGTCGCAAAGGAGCTTGAGGCCAAGAAGAAGAATGTTCACAAGGTGCATACCAAGAAACCTATTTCTGCTGCTGGCGGCAAATACAAAAGCGGCAAAAAGGCGATAGCCGAAAAGAAAGCTGCAGAGGAGAAGAGAAAAGCCGCAGCAAAGGCGAGGGCCAAGGCAAAGAGTAGCGGCGGTAAGAAAGGCAAGAAAAAATAAAGGTCTATGCTCCGGCAAAAATCAACCTCTCGTTTGGAGTTGGCGAAAAGAGGGCGGATGGCTATCACCTTACTTACTCGGTGATGCAGGCCATAAGCCTGATGGACGAAATTACTATAGAGATATCCGAAGGTGCTTCGGGTGTCTCTGTTTTTTCTGAAGATGGGGCAATGCCCAAGGACGATACGAACCTCGCTGTCAGGGCGGCCAAGCTGATGCGTTTTGATGGGTTTGATGACGTGGGCGTGGCTATCTCGATAGACAAGAAGATACCGCAGGCCGCGGGGCTTGCAGGAGGGTCGGCCGACGCAGCAGCGGTGATGCTCGCATTGGCGAGTACCTCTCGGGTGGAGGGATTGACCGCACCGGTCGGGGCGGTTTCACTGAGCGAACTGACCCTTTTGGGTATCAAGCTGGGAGCCGATGTCCCATTTTGCATCTGCACTGCAGCAAAGGCAAATCCTCTGCTTGGATTTTCAGGGGACGAACTCGCTCAAGGTACTCTGTGGGCAGAGGGGATAGGTGAAAAGTTATCGCCTCTTAAGGCTCCGCGTCCCAAGGCAAGCGTGGTCTTGATCAAGCCAAAAATATCCGTGGCGACACCGACCGTTTTCAAATTGCTGGACGATGAACCTCTGTGGGTGCCTAGGACGGGGCCGGCAGAGATGTTTGAAAATGACCTTGAACTCGTTACTCCCAAGGCCTTTCCCGTGGTGGCTGAAATATTGGCGTGGCTGAGGGCGAATGAGGTGGGAGGGGTTTCTATGATGAGCGGCAGCGGGCCAACCTGCTTCTCCTATATCGAGCAGGATCCCTGCAAGCCGGACGAGGCAAAATCGCTCGCGGCGAGACTTTACAGCGAGGCGAAAAAAGCTTTCCCCGAATTTGAGGTTTTCTTGGTTGAAACGTTATAATCAGATCAAATAGCTGTCTAGGGTTTTCAGTAGGTTGTCTAGGTCTATGGGCTTCGCCACGTGGGCGTTCATTCCTGCGTTCAGGCAGGTCTCCTGATCGTCCTTGAAGGCATTTGCCGTCATTGCAATGATTGGGATCGTCAAGGACGCGGGCGTCAGAAACCCCCTTATCGCCTTCGTGGCCGCTATTCCGTCCATTACTGGCATCTGGACGTCCATGAGGATAGCGTCGAATTTTTCGCCCGAGCTGAACATGTCCACAGCTTCCTGCCCATTTTCGGCGGACAGCATTTCTATCCCCGTGTCCTCGAGAAGGCCAATGACTATTTCCCTGTTTATCTCGATATCCTCAACGATGAGGAGCTTCTTGCCGGTCCAGTCATAGGTGGCTTCCTCGCCGTCGTCGCTGCAGCCAGCACCTTCATATTTCTGGCTTTCAATCACCTTGTCCGCCTCAAATTCGAATATAAACGATGAGCCCTCGCCAAGTTCGCTTTCGATCCAGATGTCGCCGCCGAGCAGGTTGATTATCGTTTTGGATATCGACAGCCCGAGTCCGGTGCCCCCGAATTTTCTCGAAATGCTACCGTCTGCCTGCTCGAACGAGTTGAACAGCTTCGCTTTTTGCTCATCGCTGATGCCTATGCCGCTATCCTTCACTTCACCCCGAATCCTGTAACGATCTTGGGAAATAGCGTCAATATTCACGCGAAGCGTGATGTCGCCGTATTCCGGTGTGAATTTATTTGCATTCCCTATGAGATTGATGAGCACCTGAGACAGCCTTATATCGTCGGACATGATTTCGATTTTGGGGTCGAAACTGTATTCCTGAATGAAATTTTGATGCTTTTCCTCGAGCTTCACCCTGATGACATTGTGCACGTGGGCGAGCATTTTCGCAAAGTTGAACTCCACATTACTCACTTCAAATTTCGAGGATTCGATTTTCGACATGTCGAGCACGTCGTTTATGATGTTCAGAAGCTGCACGGAAGAGTCCGCTATGCGTTCGAGATCGCGTTTGACCTTTTCCAGATCCTTGGCCTTCTTTGCCAGAGCCGTCATGCCGATCACAGCGTTCAGCGGGGTCCTTATTTCGTGGCTCATCCGTGCGAGGAATTCAGTCTTTGCCGCCGTCGCTGCCAAAGCTTCCTCCTTCGCCGCGATGAGAGACTTCGTGGTCTCGTATCTGTGAAGTGCGGTCGCCAGCATGATGCCGCCCGAGGTGATGATGTTTTCTTCGTCCTTCGTGAAGACCCGCTCTCTCGTGTAGTCCTCAAATGTGATGAAGCCCCAGAAGTTCGAATTGATAGTAATGGGCGAAACCATGAAACTTTTCATGCCTGCTGTCGCTTCGCGATTGATCGATCCCGCAGGCAAATCTTTCACCTTTACGTTGATGATATCAATGCTGGTGTCTCCGTGAATACTCGGCATACCGTGCAGAACGGTTTCAAATTTGTGTTCGGTCAGAACGGGAGGCTCGGCACCCTTTTTCCACGATGCTATTTGCTTGGAATAAAGAACTCCCTCGTCATCTCGCCAGTTTCGCCACAGGAAAGAACGGTCCACAACCGCGGCTTCGGAAAGCAGTTCCAATGCCGATGTCAAGTCCATTTGCGTTACTTCGTCGCGCGCACTTGAGAGGAAGAGCTCCGCGACGCCGTTCACTGCCGAAAGCAGTATTTCACTTTTGTTTCCCCTAGTGACTTCGGGTGATGGCGTTTTCTTCATGAGCAAATTATACATCAGAGAACCGCCAATATGTTATAATAAATTTATTGCTACGCCGATTAAATGTTGGACTGAATATCGCCAAGATGTCCAATGTTTAATCGGTGGAGCAATAACTTAATAGTAACTTTATGTAAGGAGGAACAGACATGAAAAAAACACTAAAATTCTTGCAGGACAACCACACATATTTTCTCGCAACGATAGATGGAGATCAGGCGCGGGTCAGACCTTTCGGTGCCGTTCTTGAATTTGAAGGCAAGCTGTACTTCTGCACAAGCAATCAGAAGGACGTCTACAAACAGCTCAAGGCCAACCCGAAGGTCGAAGTCTCGGCATATGACGGAAAGAATTGGTGGCTTCGCACAACGGCCATCGCAACTTTCGATGATAGAAAAGAAGTCAAAGAAGCGATGCTCCAAGCGAACCCCTTCCTGAACAATATCTATTCACTCGACGATGGGAAGTTCACCCTCTTCTATCTGAAGGACGCCGTCTCAAAGTTTGAGTCGATGGCGGGTGAAGAAGCCAGCGTAGAACTCTTCTAAGGGCTGTCATGCTGTCATAACGGCCTCAGGGCCTGAATTCAAAAGACCTCGGCGCGCGATTAGGCACCGAGGTCTCTTTTTTTCTAAACGAATGGTTTAGTGCAATTTAGTAGTAGTTGTATGCGCCGCTCGAGAAGAGTGCCAAGATCGCTGCACCTGCAACGATGTACAGCAAAACGACAACCGCAATGACGATTATGGCAAGAATTCCCGCTCTGTTCCATGTCTTCTGAACAGCGAGGAAAATCTCCTCGTTTCTGAATTCTCCGGACTTCCATGCCCATTCATTTCCCTTTGCTCCGCAGATGAATACCCAAACGATATTGAGGATGGGGACGAGTGTGAGCAATGCGAGGTAGCTTTTGTTTGCAACCCCCCAATACACGCTCAACGCAAATGCGCCCCAATTCCACTTCTTGATGGATAGAGGAATTTCCTGCGGATAATTCTGATAGCCCTCGGGCTGTGAGTAACCTTCCGGCTGCGAATAGCTTTCCGGCTGTGAATAACCCTGTGGAGGATTCTGATCTGCCGGCGGATTTTGGTCTGTACTTGTTGAGTAAGTTTGTTCGTCGCTCATAGTATGCTCCTTTGTTAATAATATAAAATAGTAATTTCGGCTAAATTATATCACACGCCGCACCGCACTCTATGAACTATTTGTAAAATTAATCTGAGAAATGTCGAAAATGTAGAAAAATTTTGAGAAATATCGAAATATGAAGCAGGTTTTTTGGCCTTATGGGTGTCTATATATATGTAGGGGAATTCCCCACCCCTTAATCCCCAGTACTTTATAGTATTGTACTAAAACCGCTGTCCTCTCGGCGGTTTTTAGTGTACAGTAGATATAGAAAAATAAACGCCAAATTCGGTAGGGTTTTTGTGCTTTTGCCCGTCATAAGTAGTGATGGGGATAATTTAGGGGAAATATGCAGACGCTTAGTAATGTTGAATTAGCAAAGAAAGCCATAAGGGGAGACGAGGGTGCTTTTGAGGCTCTGATCAGGGCAAAGCAGAGACGTATCCTATTTTGTGCTATGACTATTCTGAAGAATGAGTCAGATGCAGAGGACGCCGCGCAGGAAGCCATCCTAAAGATTTATCGAAGTATCGGCAAATTGAAAAATCCCGAGGCCGTGAGCGCGTGGATGGACAGGATAGTCCGAAATGAAAGTTACAATTTATTCAATAGACGCCACCCCGAAAATCTCGATGTCGATATATACGGCGAGGAGATTGTCATCGAGGAAGAGACGAGAGAATTTTTGCCCGAAGCCTATGTGGAGGACAGCGAGCTGAACTCGGAGCTCTATGAGACGATTCTATCCCTGGCTCCGGCGAAGCGCGAGGCAATCCTCCTTTATTACTACGAGGGGCTCAGTTACAAGGAGATAGCGAGGGTAACATCGTCGAATGAAAAGTCCGTCTCGGCGAACCTGTCGAGGGCTCGGGCGGAATTGAAAAAACGATTGCTTGGAGGCGATATGATGAAATCTATAGCGGGCACATCAGCCACGCAGGAAGTAATAGGTAGGGCGCTTGAGGCTCGCTCCGTGGCATTACTGCCAAATGAAAAGCTTGCCGGCTTCGAGCAGAAGTGGTTGCCGGCAGTGAAAGCTGCGCCAAAACCCACCAAGCCAATAGTGAAGAATGCGGTCATCTCTGTCTGCGTGACGGTCTTCGTATTCTTGGGGCTCGTATACGGTATAGCATCGTTTGGCGGCGCTTCATCTACATCTGTATCCGCCCCTGCGGAAACCGGAAGGCAGATAGCTTTGGTGTCCAATGACTGCGATTGCGGTCATGTGAATCCCCAAAGTGCCGAGATTGTGAACGCCATTGACGGTGATGGCGATGAGGTATGGAGCATACTATCGGAAGTTGACGGAAGCGTAATCTTCTCCGGCGGTGATGTTTCGGCCGTGAGTGCTGAGCTTCAAAAACTATCGGAGGAGCACCGAGACGGCGACTATCTAATCAAAGCCACGTTGAAAGACAAAAACGGAAACAAGGTGGAACTTGAACGACCCTTCACAATAGGAGAATTCAAAACCCCCGTCGCCTAAGGCAGAATTACACAAGGGGACGCTTCGTGAAAACGTATTGACCTTTTTGTTCGTAAGTAATACAATATTTACAAACAAAAAAGTTGTTATGTGGAGGTTTCGAATGAAATTAGGTGATAAGATAGCTGAATTATTGAAAAAAAATAATGGCTACATATCTGCAAGCGAAGCTAGAGAGTGCGGTATCGACAATAAATCACTTCAGAGGGGTGTCAACAAAGGAATGCTTGAGCGCGTGGCTCGTGGATTGTATTTGGGAACTCAATATTTTCGTGATCCGTATTTCATCGCGCAATATAGATGTCCCAATGGGATTTTCTCGCATGATACGGCATTGTTTTTTCATGATTTGAGCGACAGGGTTCCTCTCGCTATTACAATCACGATACCATCAGGGGGAAATAGCCGATTGCTGACCAACAAGCAATTCTCCTTTTATTATGCAAAGCCCGACATCTGGAGTTTTGCACGTGAAAAGAAGACCACCGAATTCGGAAATGAAATTATCACTTATGATGTTGAGCGAACAATTTGCGATTGCTTGAGAAATATTGACAAATTGGACAGGGACTTGGTTCTGACTGCAATAAAACGGTATGTGAAACGAGATGATAGAGATTTTGCAAAGTTATTTGCATATGCGGAGCTTTTCAAAATTAGAGAAACTGTTCGAAACTACATGGAGGTGCTACTTTAATGTTCAAAGATACATATCAGCTTAAGGCTTGGATTGGTAATTATTCTAGGCAGAGTGGTGTTGTGGCAAACACCATTCTACAGAATTACATGATGGAACGTTTGCTTGAGCGCATTTCTGATTCACCGTATAGAAACAATTTTATTCTTAAAGGTGGAATGTTGATAGCTTCAATGGTAGGAATAGACAATCGGAGCACAATGGATTTGGACGCGACCATAAAGGGGATTCCCATAACTGAGGAAAAATTGAAGAAAATTGTTGATGAAATTATAGCGATAGACATAAACGATGCAGTAACCTTTGAATTTTTAGGAATTTCGAATATTCACGATGCGGGAGAATATGATGATTTTCGGATCAGTCTTAAGGCGCGATTTCATAATATTAACGTAAATTTGAAAATTGATATTACCACGGGAGATTTAATTATCCCAAGAGAAATAGAATATTCATATAATCTGTTGTTTGAAGATCGGCAAATATCGTTGATGGCATATAATATAAATACAATTCTCGCCGAGAAAATCGAATCTATTCTTGCCCGCAATGTTGCAAATACGCGGGCCCGTGATTATTATGATGTTTATATATTGCTCTTGCTTAATGAGGAATCAATATGCAATCAAAATCTTCTTATTGCTGTAAAAGAGAAGGCTCATGAACGCGGAACTGATGCATTCATATATAATTATAAAAAATATTTGACTGATATTTTGGACAGTGTCGATGTTGCAAAGATATGGGATGCTTATGTTGATAGATTTTCGTATGCAAAGGGAATCGAACTCGCTGATATTGTCGGGCTGATTGATGAAGTGATGTCTACCGATTTGGACTGAAGAAAATTCGGGGGATTTGGTAGGGTTTTTTGAATTTGGCTTGTCTTTATTAATGTCAGGTTGATTATTGGGGAATTTTGGCGGAAATTATGAAATAAATTTTACAGAGATTTTCCACTAATTGTGTTTAAAATCAATATATTTGGGTATATATATAGTATAGATGTATTGGTTTTGGCTGATGAACGTCATTTTGGAGGTTTAGATTTCTCCAGATGGCACCATGTGGATTGCGGGGCATACCCGTAATGACAGGGATAACACAGTATAGGTTTTGTAATAATGAAAGCGGGGAGAAAATGAATAACTACTCAGAAAGAAAACAGGCAACACAATATGAAGCGAAGAGGAAACATCTTGGCAGAAAGGTGATGACGGGATTCGTCGCCATGCTTCTGTTTGTCATGACGCTGCTACCGACTACAGCAATGGCAAATTCTACCAACGGGGGGGGATTTAGGTAACACCTCCACCGCCACTTCCGTAGAGCCTGACAACAGTTCTGTCATAGAGAGCGCTACCCTAGAGGGCACAGGCGCGAAGCAATCCACTGACGGTGATGACCCTTCGGGCGAAAATTCTACCAATGAACCACCCCGTCAGGCTCCGCCTGCCACCCCTCCAGTGGAGGGGAATTCCGACGTAGCTGACAATTCTGTCATTGCGAGCGACGCGAAGCAATCCAATGACGGTGATGGGGATCTCCAAGCGCAGGCTGTTCCAATCAATCCTTGGTCGATACCCAATATTGCGGATGTCTATACCGTTACCTTCAAAGTAGCAGGTGTCAATCCCGACAAGAAAATTGAAGTCGCAAAAGATGAACTATGTCCCAAGCAAACTCCGCCTAAAGCCACGAGCGGCGAAGTCTTCTCCGGTTGGTACTATGAAGATGAGATTGGCAATGAGCAGGCATTCGACTTCGATACGGTTAAAATTACAAAAGATTTGACGATTACCGCCCACTTTGCTGTAACGGGTCATACTGTACAGTTTCTAAGTGGTACTGTCGATGATAACAATAGCGTCGTGCTATATTCGGCGAGTGCAGCAGATGGCGGAACTCTCCCAGAGGT
>JAISKC010000009.1 GCA_031261345.1 Eubacteriales Family XIII. Incertae Sedis bacterium
AACAATCCTGTTCTTAATGAAAAGGACTACTATGATGTTCTCAGGCAAAGTTTATGGCAGGTGGATTAACCATTATTGTTATTACTTCTTTTCTATTTTACTGCCCTTGAGTAGTAACGTTTCGGGTTTGTTTCTTTAAAACATTGTTGATAAAAAGGGGGAATATATGAAAAACCAGTATGTTGCGGATATCGGTGATTACGGAAAATGTGCACTTTTGCGGGCTTTTATTGATAATGGATTTGCATTGGGACTGAATTGGTATTTAACTCTGGATGATGATAGTAAAGATGGACGCCATACTGACTATCTCAGCAGTAGCAAACCATATCCCGATGAGGGCTTACGTGCTTCATTGTGTGAGATTTTTGAAAACGGATTCCGAAATGTGAGTTCGATTGAAAACAGCGGTCTCTTGCAAAATACTATCTTTTATCATGATGTGCTCGATTTCGATGTAAGCAAGCCTGCGGTTAATAGATTAAGACAAAGAGGCGATTGGCACAACAATGCGATACAAAAACTATCAGGGTGCGATATTGTATTCCTTGATCCGGATACTGGACTTGAAGTGAAATCTGTTAATCCTATATCAAAAGACGGCAATCGCTATGCCACAAATGAGGAAGTGATGGATTATTTCAACAAAGGTCAAAATGTTATTATTTATCAACATGGTAAGCGGATATCCCAGGTGGAACAGGATACAATATTTTATGAATTTGGAGTAAGAAATAATATTCCCAAAAAACAGTTTCGCTGGATTTCTTTCAGACCCTATTCTGTCAGATACTATCTAATGCTAATTCAGAAAAGAGATGTCAAAAGGGTGAATAACTTAATAGATGAATTGCTTAATCGCTGGGATCCCCTTTTTCAATCATGATTATGAAATAATTCTGAAAGCGAATTATATTATTCGGTTGATTTCTTCCTCGTACTTAATACTGTAGAAACCGCATTGACTGCACTTGTAGAAGACCTCGTACTTTGTATTCAAATATCGAAGAAGTGACCGAGGGAGGTACGGAAGATAGTGCGGAAGATGGTACGGAAGATAGTGCGGAGGTTAAACTTGCACAGGAGAAGCTGAGTGCGCTTATCGAATTTTGCAACACACCAAAAAGCAGGAAAGAAATGCAGGACTTCTGCGGAATAAAATCAGACGAGTATTTCCGCAAGAACATAGTAAACCCAATGCTTGTTCATGGATATATAAAAATGACCATTCCTGATAAACCGAGTAGCGGAAAGCAGAAGTATGTTCGAGTATAATATTATGCAATTGCGGATTCAGTGATGCTAATAATTTTACTTGACGGTAACTTGCTGAAATGATATTTCATATAGAACTCTTTGACGGTCATTTGATGGATTACTCGCTTAGTAGGATATATCACCTTCTCACGCCGTTTATCGTCACGCTGTTCATGCGTGGTAAAGAGATCATCTACCGACGGTAAATCCACTCCTGTTTTTTTGCAGTTAAGGAAGTTCTCTTTCTGTCAAGTTCTCACGTTGCTTAGATGCATTTCCCAACGCAGGGCAACTTCAAGTAACGGAGCGTCAAGATAGCTTAACGCTTTCTCACGAATATCGTCCGGCACACCGTAAGCGGCTTCGGCGATTGTTCCCGTTATTGCAGCGAGTGTGTCGCTGTCGCCGCCGAGCGAAATCGCATTTCGGATTGCATCCTCAAAGTCTGTACTTTCGAGGAAAGCGGTGATTGCTTGCGGAACTGTGTCTTGACAGCTTTCATTGAATTTATATGCCGGGCGAATCTCGTCAAGCGTTCGCGAGAGATCGTAACCGAATAATACGGAAACTCCCTCGCGGATATGCTCTTTCGCAATATCAAGCGGGTAGCCATAGCACATCATCTGTGAGTAGGCAACTGCCTCCGCTCCTTTGATACCCTCCGGGTGATTGTGGGTTACGCTTGCCGATGCTCTCGCCAACTGCCGTGCGTAGTCGATGCTTGATTCAGGACGGTCGCCAGGATAGTAACTTCGGTTCGCTAGCTCCGCGCAAGGTGATACTCTCATAGCCGAGCCGTTGCCCCAACTGTTGTAAGGTTCGCAGTCGTCAGAGAACAGCCAACTGCCGAAGTGACCTCCGTAGCCCGCGCCCGGATAAAGCCGACCGTACTTTTTCATCGCGTCAATGAAATCGTCCGACTTGTGGCCGTTCATCAGCCCCTCGGCAACCGCAATTGTCATAACGGTGTCGTCGGTGAAAAAGTTACGCTCGCCGAACAGTGGGAAATCTTTTGTTTTGATGTTGTGCCATTCGTAGATCGAGCCTACGATGTCGCCGATTATTGCTCCAATCATTTTCTGCCTTTCCCCCCTCTGCGCTGAAAGTCCGCTTCAATATCTTTGTTCCACTCATCTGAGAGGGACGTACCCGTCGGAGCCGCTCGAAACTGCGCGACCGTTTCGCTGACTACACGATAGTTAAGCTCGACGCCCTCGCTGTCGTTGTGGAAGTTCTGTGCGTGGCTACGGTCGATACCGAAATTGTCTGCGACCTCTGCTGCGTCGATGTTCGCGCCGAGGAAAATGAACTCCCAACCGTACTTTGTCTTTTGCCGCTCAATTTGAGATTTGACTTTGGCATAGGTGTACTCGCGGCTTGCGTTTTCCATTCCGTCAGTCGTGATGATGAACAGCACTTTGTCGGCGCGATATTCCGACTTGGAAACTTTCTGCGCGTTGCCGATTTTGCTAATCGTCTTTCCTACCGCATCAAGCAGGGCGGTGTTGCCGCGCACGAAGTATTCTTTGTCAGTAATCGGCGATACCGCTTTGATGTCAATGCGGTCGTGCAGGATTTCGTACTTGCCGTCGAACAGCACCGTCGTAATGCGGCACTCGCCGAGTTCTGCCTGTTGCTTTGTGAGCATCGCGTTGAAGCCTCCGATTGTGTCGGACTCCAAACCGCCCATTGAGCCGCTGCGGTCGAGGATAAAGACCAGTTCCGTGAGATTTGTTTTCATTGTGATTACCTCCGTTCAAAATTTAGTTTATAAACAGAGTATAGCGCTCGCGGTCGGGGGAAAGGTCGCTTGCAGGGCGACAATTATTTATCGTCTGTGCTACTTGGTTTTCTATTGTTGTACCAGATAAACCAATCCAATTTTCGTCTAACATTAGCAGTTGTCAATCCGTTTTCGTGAATGACGGTATCTATGCATTCCATAAACCGCTCGTAGTCACACTTTTGCCTCAGCCTATCTAAAAAGTTTGGGTTAAATTGCTTGTGGTAATCTTTTAAGTGCTGGCTTACAATGCTGTCATAAATGGAGTAGTCGTCCCGATTATAGCAATGAACATTATGATACAGACAGTATTTTGACAAAAATGAAAACAGATTCACGCCTTGTTCTTTTGACCATTTCGCAAGTTCACTCACAAGAGATATGTCGCCAACTTGCATTCGGCGGTCGAAGTCTGATCCTGCGATTTTCTTAACCATAGCGTTCAACCCTATTTTGCCGAGGTGTTTGTTTAAGTTAGTAGAATTAGTCATATCAATTAACGCTATCTTCATGGCTATAAGGTCTTCGTCAATGTTTTCAGGGAAACGGTTGAAAGCAGAGTTAATATGGCGGTTTTCTATACCGTAACGTAAATCCTCATATACTTTTTGTGTAGCGGTTTCCAAGTCTTCATTAGTGATTTTTTTCAATGGCATTCTGTTCACCCTCCCAACAGTGCTTGGTCGTAGCTGAACAGCACTTCGTTAATCTCATAGACGCCATAATTGCCGCTTGCGATAAAATACTCGACAATCACATCAAACTTGCGGCTATGCGACAGTGCGAATCCTGCGCGTTTAAGCAAATCCTCGGTTTGGTCGAGCGAGAGTTCAAGCGC
The DNA here is from genome assembly GCA_031261345.1 of Eubacteriales Family XIII. Incertae Sedis bacterium. Lineage (GTDB taxonomy): Bacteria > Bacillota > Clostridia > Peptostreptococcales > Anaerovoracaceae > JAISKC01. The sequence continues at coordinate 3,879 of JAISKC010000009.1, forward strand.
GATAGCGAACGCGATTACCGTCTGCTTGCTCGGCGTGTAGTGTGCGTTGCTCCGAATCTTGCTGAACAGACGGCGGTCAATGTTGGCGCGATTGTAAATCTCCGAATCCTTTTTCCCGCTCTTATCAATCAAGCGGAGCAGGGTAGAGGAAAACGGTTCATCAAGATTGTCAACAGTATTTTGGATGTTTTGCGGCGGTGCGCCAGTAACCTCACGCATCTGCGGCATAGCTTGTGTATAACTGACCATTTCCGCATCGGAAAGTGCGTCGCGTTCAACATCAAGCAACTCGCGTCGAGAGACGTGATGTTCCTCGGCGTAATGCTCGTCAATGTAACTCGCAACCTTGCCGAGAAGTTCCTCGCTGATAGCGAACGCCGCCTTATCAAATACCACGAGCGATACGTCAATGTCGCCTGTGCCCAAGGGGGTATGTTCGCTAATGAAATCGCGTATCGCGGAGGTGGCGACGCGGAGTGCTTCGTCTTTCGGATAGCCGTAAATCCCGCTTGAAATCAAAGGAAACGCGACGCTCTCGCACTTGTTTTCCACGGCGCGCTTGAGCGAGTTTGTGTACGCGGCACGTAATAATTCCTCGTTCTGTGCGGCGTTCCAGTGTCTGTACACTGGACCTGCCGCGTGAATGACGAACTTCGCAGTCAAACCGAACCCCGACGTGACGACTGCTTCACCCGTCCTTATCGGCGCGAGTTTATCACAGGCGACTTGGAGCTGTGTCGCTCCCGCCGCCTTGAAGATAGCTCCGCACACGCCGCCGCCCATAGCAAGGTCGGTGTTCGCGGCGTTTACGATTGCATCAACGCGAAGTTTCGTGATGTCGTTGCGGATTATTGTAAAGGGCATTGGGTCACCTTATTTCTAAAATTACGATGAATTAATTATACTACGGCGCAGCGAAATGTAGAAACCTTTTTTAAGGCGGTGTGAAATCAGTCCGATTATCATTTCACCTATTGACAAACCATGTTTATGGTACCGTTTCAAGATCTTCAATGTAAAAATATGGCATTGCATTCTTCGAAGTTCCGAAGTATAATATATGTGATAATTATTGAAGGGAGGCAAAAAATGGATTTCTTGACAGTTAAAGAGACCGCACAAAGATGGAATATTACTGCTCGACAAGTTCATTATTATTGCGAGGCAGGGCGTATTCCCGAAGTTATCCGAAAAGGCAACATTTGGTTGATACCTTATGATGCATCAAAGCCTATCGATGCTAGAACCAAGGACAAGGTGTCTACCTTTTCAGTTAAGAATCATAGTGTTACCTGCGGAGACTGTTTGGAGCTAATAAAGGAAGTGCCCGACGATTCAATCGATCTTATTGTTACTTCACCTCCCTATTGGGCAAAGAGAATATACAATGGCTCTGGCGAATTGGGGTCAGAGGCTACTCCGGAGGAATATGCCAAAACGCTCGCTGATTATTTTGATGTATTCAAGGACAAGGTTAAGCCCACAGGAAATGTATTTGTAAATATCGGCGATACATTTTTTGGCTCTGGTGCCGGAGCTTGGAATAAGTATCTTGACGAGGAAGGAAACACAACCAAATATCAAAAGGAACGAAAAGAGAAATATTTTACAACTAAACCATTACAACCTAAAATAAAGCAAAATGGGAAGCTATATCAAAACAAGCAGCTATTACTGATCCCTGCCCGTTTCGCAATAGAAATGCAAGACAGGGGATGGATATTGCGCGACGATATAATCTGGCACAAGCCAAACAGAATCCCTGCAAGCGTAAAAGATCGTTATAACAATACCTATGAGCACGTTTTCCATTTTGTTAGATCAAAGAAATACTTTTTTGATCTTGAAGGTGTAAAAATAATTGGCTCAAATGGTCGTCCTAAAAATCCCGGTGATGTATGGTCAATAAATACTCAACCGCTTGATGGTGATCATACAGCATCATACCCCGAAAAATTGGTCGAACAAATTGTTCTTTCTGGTGCACCGGAAGACGGGATCGTATATGACCCCTTTATGGGAACGGGCACAACATGGGTGGTTTGCCAAAAATTATTTAGGAGGTTTATCGGGCATGAAATCAACGAGCAATTCGTCGAGTATGCAACTGATCGATTCAACAAAACTCAAGGCCGCTAATCTCAGATTATTACAGTATTTCTTCAACAGTCTCGAATAGATCGTTTAACTTCTTTATTGGTATCCTAATATGTGGACCTCTGTCATGAGCTCCCTTTGATTTGTCTGCCGGTTGATCAATGCAAAGATCCATGACTACCGCTCCTGATGAAATCGCATCCGATAGGTTTTTTACTCCACTTAAAATATAGGCTTTAATGTAATGGAATTTTTCGTCCCTAGCATTGGTCTTACCCGTTGTTTCTGCAAAGGCAAGTATCACACGATCAAGTTTGTTTTTCGCCTCTGTCAGATCCCAAGTAGCAAGATATTCATTTTGGTAATGAAGCTCAATCTTACTCTCATTATGTGCCGTTAATATGAAGCCTAAATTGTTTTCTTTATCGCCTTTAATAGTAGTAAAGAGTTTCTTTTTCATTTGGTCAGAGCGATTTGATTTCCGTATATATCCGAAACGATCAAATATTTCGATTGGACTCATTCCCATTGATGATGTCTTATGGAATAGTGTTAGCTTATTGGGTTTGTTTTTCTTATAACGCATACCTTTTAATTCATAAGTCCCAAGATCGGCAAGGTGAAGATTGTTTTCAGCAACCCCAAATTCTCGTTCAAGAATTTGTCCTACAATCCCATCATCTTTTCTGAAAGTGCCATCTGGAATTGGAATAAAACCCTTTGCTTCAATTTCATGCATCTTTTCTATTACATTTTGTTTATACCATTTCATATTAGTCCCCCTTATTTACATCTTTCGTCAAAATATTCACCTCCATCACACGGGTGTAATATATATCACCCGTGTATATAATATAGTCAAAACACATAACCAGCAACGGCCTATTATGCACATACACATTTATGGATACTTATATACTTGTAAAACTGATAAACTTTTACTATTGGGATATGATATATGCTATAATGAATGTTGAGAACATGCGTTTATAAATCAGGAGTGAATATGCTAATACAGTATGCAGACAATATTAATACCGTCGAGGAGTTACTTGAAGCACCTGAAGGCGAGCATTACGAATTCAAAGAAGCGAAAACACGCTATGATTTTGATAAGCTGGTGAAGTATGCATGTGCACTTTCCAACAGTGGCGGTGGTAAGATTGTGCTTGGTGTTACTGATAAAAGACCGAGACAAGTAGTAGGGAGTCAAGCGTTTACGCAACCTGAGCGCACGCGAAAAGGTCTGATTGAAAGACTGCATATTCGAATTGATTTTCAGTCTTACAAGTATGAAGGTAAGCGAGTACTTGTGTTTGAAGTTGCTAGCCGTCCTATTGGATTTCCAATACAGGCAGGCGGTATCGCATGGTGGCGTGATGGCGATGATTTAGTTCCGATGCCTGAGCACATCAAGCATAAAATCTATGAAGAATCCGGACATGACTTCTCCGCAGATATTTGCGAAGATGCTACGATTGCTGATTTGGATGATGAAGCCATCGAGATATTCAGGGAAAGATGGATTGAAAAGACTGGGAATAGCCGACTCAAGAATTTGTCTACAGAGCAGCTTCTGCGTGACTGCGAAGCGATTACAGACGCTGGGACTACATATGCTGCATTGATATTATTTGGTAAGCGTGCATCGCTTGGACGATTCTTAGGGCAGTCGGAGATTATCTTTGAGTATCGCTCAAAAGAGGCGGCAGGCCCAGCGCAACAACGAGAAGAATTCCGAGTTGGCTTCTTCGCTAGTTTTGATAAACTTTGGGATCTCATAAATTTGAGAAATGACAAACAACACTACCAAGAGGGTTTCTTCGTCTTCGATATTCCGACATTCAACGAGCGAGTATGCCGCGAAGCAATTTTGAACGCTGCCAGCCACCGCAATTATCAGTATGGCGGTAGCATCTTTATCCGCCAGTATCCAGATCGTCTTGAAATAGACAGCCCCGGTGGGCTTCCGGCAGATATTACTCCTGACAACATACTGAATAGACAGTTGCCACGCAACCGGAGAATCGCAGGTATTCTGTCTTTATGCGGCTTGATTGAGAGGGCAGGACAAGGAATGGATTTGATCTACGAATTATCAATCAAGGATGCTAAGGCTCTTCCTGACTTTGATCGTACTGATGCTTATAATGTGGTTATCACATTGAATGGGACGGTCATTGACGATAGGTTAATCAAAGTATTTAAGGAAATCGGCGATGAAAAACTAGAATATTTCACCGTCGAGGATTTCCTTGTTGTCAACAGCCTATTCTATGACCAAAAGATTCCAAAGGCACTTCGCAGTAGAGCGAAACGACTTATTGACATCGGGGTCATTGAGAGAGTTGATAGAAATAGAATGGTGCTTGCCCGAAGCATTTATGAAGCCACTGGGCAGGCCGGTGTGCACACTCGTCTCGTTGGTTTGGATCGTAATCAGAATAAAGAACTAATACTCAATCACATTAAGAATAGTGGAGAGCATGGTGCGCCATTGCGAGAATTGCAACAAGTTTTGCCTAGTCATTCTAAAAGACAAATACAGTTATTGGCTCAAGAACTTCGTGGTGAAGGACGCATCTATACGAGTGGTAAAGCAAGCGGTTCGCGCTGGTATTCTGCTGACATTTAATCCGATATTACGTTCAATTACGTTCAATTCACGTTCAATTGAAATAGTGTAAAGAAATTAAATTCATTGAAATTTCAACATAGTTGGTCAAAATTAGTTGCAATTAGGTTGCAATCAACGTTCAATTAATCCTATTAGTTTTATCTTTTCTGATCGCTTCATACGTTTTATTGCTGCTTCTCTTTTGAGGGCTTCGCTGCGAGTTTCGGCTATCTCGAAATAGGCCAATTTGACGGGCAGGCGGCTTCGGGTGTATTTGCCGCCCGTGCCTGCGTTGTGGGCCTTGAGCCGTTTTTCAATATCGTTAGTCCAGCCTGTATAAAGCGAGCCGTCTCTGCATTCGAGTATATAGACAACATTGTCGCCCGCGACAGGCCATTCAAATTCCATATTTTTAAATCCTTCATTATTGTTGTCATTGCGAGCTATGTGCCCCAACGGGGTATGACCCTGAATCCACTTGCCAAATTTGGATAGATTGCGGCTCGGAGGCCGCAATGACAGCAATTAATATACAAAATTTCGCACCCCTGAGTAGTAACTTAATAAGCATTATAGCATGTGAGGTGGCTTAGATAAAAACCATTGGGTAGAAGCTATAATTTTTGTGACATTATTTTGTGGTATTATGTTGGTATGAGAAAATTTATGAGAAAATTATCTTTGGTGGCTTTGGCTTTGTTGGTTTTGATTTGTGGGATTTCGCTTGTCGCTTGTGCTAGCGGCGATTCTGAGCGTGATTCTTCTGGATCTTCTAGCTCTCTTGGTTCTGATTTGGGGTCTGAGGAGATTGCTGCGGATGATGCAAAGCCTTACTATTATGAAGAGGGTCGCGCGGAAAGGTATGCGTCTTATGCGGAAGCGAACCCCGAACTTTCTTATGATGAGGTGGTTTGGCGGGTTGACGCCGATGTTGACAAGGGTTTCTATGAAGACACCGCAGTTGCTGATGATCCTAACAGCCAACTCGTACTCATAAATAAGCACAGCTCTTTGCCGGATGATTTTGTGCCGCAAAACATCGTTTCTATAAGCGGGGGTGCGGAACTCAGAGCGGATGCCGCAGAGGCGATAGAAGAAATGATGAGAGATGCGAGTCAAGCAGGCGTGCCGTTTTTCGTGAGGACAGGATACAGGTCAATCGCTTGGCAACGTGATCTTTACAACAGTTACTTGGAACGGGATACGCAGGTAGAGGTCGATACTTACAGCGCGCGGCCTGGATTCAGTGAGCACAACACGGGTCTGACTATGGACCTCAGCGTGGAACACGTTACTGATATGCACAATTTTGACAATACGCCGCAGTCCGCTTGGGTGGCGGAGAACGCGTGGAAATATGGTTACATCGTTCGTTACACGGAAGAAAATAGCCCCATTACTGGCTATATTGAGGAGCAGTGGCACATCAGATTTATCGGCAGGGAGCACGCAAAGGCTATGAAGGAATCGGGCGTGGGTAGCTTGGAAGAGTATCTGGTGAAATATGTCTGGCATTTGCCGCCCGAAAAATAACCCAAAAACATGAAAAAATAGTTGGGAATTCGCATGTTTACATTGTTTGTAATGTGCTATAATTTATGCTAAATTGCAGTATTAATACTTGGGGAAACTTCAGCGTGGTAATTTTGCGTATAAAATAAATGTAAAGCTGTTTCGAAAAATCATGATTTAGGAGGGAAGATATGATTGAGATGTATACGGCATATACTGCCGAAATTGACGAAGTGGACGATGCGATCGAGGAGCTGTTTGGGCAAATTGACCTTGGCAATCTGAAGAAGAATTCCGTTGGAATCATCTCCTGTTACTATGATTTCATTGAGACCGGAGTGGTGCAGGAGCTCGTTGAAAGGCTTCCGTTCGGGGTGGTAGGCTACACGGCCATGGCGAGTTTGAACGATGGCGATTTTGGTATGTATAGGCTCGGTCTTACCGTTCTCACAAGCGACGATGTCGTGTTTGAGTCCACGATGACGACCGCACTTACAGCAGAGAATTACGAAGAAGAAATCGCGAAGACCTATCAGGAAGCGCGCAGAAAATTGCCGAGCGACCCTGCGTTCATCATTTCATATTTCCCTATTCCTGCTGATATCAGTGGCTATGACCTGACGGTGGCAATGGACCGTGCTTGCGGCGGCATCCCCGTCTGGGGCGGTATGTCAAGCGACATGGATATGACTTATGAACACTGTCGCACCATTGGCGGCGGCAGGATTGAGCAGCTTGGCATCGCAATGATTCTTATCCACGGTGATGTGGAGCCGGAATTCATTCTGACCTCCATACCGGAAGAAAACATCAGGGAATACAGCGCGCTCATCACAGAATCTAGCGGTTGCACTCTCGTTACTGTCAATGATATGAAACCTCAGGCTTATCTTGATAGCGTTGGTCTGAAACTCACTGCTGAGAACAGTGCCACTATTCCGCTTCTTGTTGACTATGGCGACGGCTCTACTCCTGTTGCGCTCGGGATTTTCCACGTCCACGAAAACGGAGATGTGCTCTGCGGCGGCGAAATGCCCAAGGGTAAGACTTTCTCGGTCGGAGATATCAGCGCGGAAGGCATCATTGAAACCGCCACTATCAGTCTGAACGATGCGCTTGGAAGCGGCAAAAGAAGTGGGCTGCTCCTCATGCCTTGCGTAACGAGGTATATCATGCTCGCTCCGAAACAGAATGCTGAGCTTGAGTTTGTATCCGAGTTTCTTGGGGATAATATTCCTTATGCTATGGCTTATGCGGGCGGGGAAGTATGTCCCGTTTTGGACAACGACGGGAAACTGCACAATAGGTTCCACAACTATACGTTCACGGCGTGCATATTGTAGAAGGCATTTGGCTTGGACAATACAATAGATGAAAAACAGAATATCTATGATGCAGCCGGTCAGAGCGAAGAAATTCGGAGACTCAAATCGGCGCTTGAAGACGCGAATGCGAAAATAGACGCGATGGAGAAGAAAGAGCGAAAGCTCAATCGCGAAATCGCTCACCTCACAAAGACTATCGATCAGGAGAAAATGGTTTCTTCCGCAAAGGCAAATATGGCGGCGGCGAGAACTATTGCACAGAGACAACGTGAAAAATATCTTCAGCTTGTCCTTGCAAACAGCCCGAATCCCATCATTCTTCTCGACAATACGGGGAGGGTTGCTTACTGCACGGACTCTTTTGTGTCCATGTTGGGCCTTGAGGATAGGTCGTCTATCAACGGCAGGGCAATGGACGATATACTCAGTGATTTTGCAGATACTTCATGGTTTGAACCTTTGAAGCAGGGAACGAGTGCCCTCGATATTGAGGAATTCTCGACTGGCGCAACAATCGCTTTTGAGACGGCTATAGACTTAAATGACGGGGGCGAAGATCACAAGTTCATTATCAATGCAACGTCTATGGTCTATGACGGTGGGGCACCTGAAGGCTCGATGATATTGCTTCACGATGTTACCGATATAGAGAATGCGCGCGAGGAAGCGGAAAAAGCGAGCTTGGCAAAATCCGAATTCCTGTCAAATATGAGCCATGAGATGAGGACGCCGATGAATGCCATCATCGGTATGACGGCTATCGCAAAGGCCACCGATTCGGCTGAGCGGAAGGAATATTGCCTCGATAGGATAGACGATGCGTCCAATCATTTGCTCGGGGTCATCAACGATATTCTGGATATGTCCAAAATTGAGGCGAATAAACTCATCTTATCGCCCGAAGAATTCGACTTTGAAAATATGCTTCACAAGGTTGTGAATGTGTTTAATTACCGTATCGACGAGAGGCATCAGCATTTCTTTGTAAATATTGACGGCAAAATACCTGAGAGGTTGATTGGGGACGACCAACGCCTGACGCAGGTCATTGCAAACCTGATTTCGAATGCGGTGAAATTCACTCCGGAGGACGGCTCAATATGGTTGAATACACATCTTGAGAAGCAGGAGAATGGGCTGTTCACAATACTGGTTGAAGTGAAAGATACGGGTATCGGACTCAGCCGTGAGCAGATTTCAAGACTGTTTTCTTCCTTTGAACAGGCAGAGAGTGGCACCTCAAGGAAATTTGGCGGCACGGGGCTGGGCCTCGCTATATCGAAACGAATTGTTGAGCTCATGAACGGTGAGATTTGGGTTGAATCCGAGTTTGGGAAAGGGTCTACTTTCTCGTTTCGGGTTGAAATGGAACAGGGGACTTCTAAGAAGAGCTCGCTCCTTGAAGCTGGTGTGAACTGGGGCAATATCAGAGTCTTGGCCGTAGATGATGAGCCTGAGACGCTCGAGTATTTTTCGAGTATCATGGAGAGGTTCGGGGTCTTGTGCGATACCGCGGAAAGCGGGCAGGCGGCTCTTGCACTCATCGAGAAAGCGCCGTACGACATTTACTTCATCGACTGGAGGATGCCCGGATTTGACGGCATTGAGCTCACCGAGAAAATCAAGCAAAACAAGGGAAATAAGAAGTCGGTTGTCGTGATGATATCCGCTACGGAGTGGACTACTATCGAGGAGAAGGCGACGGAAGCCGGTGTCGATCGTTTCATACCTAAGCCGCTTTTCCCATCGGCGATCGCGGACTGTATCAACGAATGTCTCGGGCTGAGTAGCCGCGGCATCATCATTCCGGCGCCTGATGTGAGCCTTGTGAATTTTGAGAAATACTGCGTGTTGCTTGCGGAGGACGTGGACATCAACAGGGAAATATTGGTTGCTCTGCTTGAGCCGACGGGAATAAGGATTGAAACTGCCGAAAATGGCAGGTTTGCGGTGAACATGTTTGCTGCGAACCCCGAGCGTTACGATGTAATTTTTATGGATCTTCAGATGCCTGAAATGGACGGTTACTCGGCTACGAGAGCCATTCGCAGTCTTGATTTGCCGAGGGCGCAGTCTATTCCCATCATTGCGATGACGGCGAATGTTTTTCGTGAGGATGTCGATAATTGTCTCGCGGCGGGTATGAACGACCATCTTGGAAAACCTCTTGATGTCAAAGAGGTGATCCGTGTGCTTCAAAAGTATTTGGTAAGATAGCGGGTAGCGGGCAGTGGGCTAATCGAGCAGGCGTTTTCTTGGTTTAAAGCCGCTTTCTTTTAATGTTTCTATGAAGCCTTCAAGGTCGCCTTCGTCGGTGAGGATGAGTTCGAGTATCGCTCGGTCTTCCGTCTGATGATCGATGTCTATGGCTTCGATGTTGCATTCTGCGTGGCCGGCGGCTGTGGTGATCTCCGCTATGATTCCTTTTCTATCGTCCATTGGAATGCGGATTTCTATGAGACCCGTTTCGGTCTTGACCCATTTCGCAGGTAGGGAGTTTCTGATAGTTGAGGCACTTTGTAAGAAGCGTTTGACTTCGGTAGCATCGCCGTTTTTGACGAGCTCGTGGATGTTTCTTATGATGTCTGCAAATTCGGAGAGCTCGTCCGCTACAATTTCTCTGTTGTTCAAAAGTATGCCGGTCCAAAGTTCTGCACTGCCTGCTGCGATGCGTGTTGTGTCCTTGAAGCCGCCTGCCGCTAGCCGTAGCAGCTCTCCGTTTTCTCCCGAATGTTTGCCGGCTAGCTGCACGAGTGCTGCCGCGGCGACGTGCGGGACGTGGGAGATGATGGCGACAGCTCGATCGTGTTCTTCGGGATCAATTGAAAGCACTCGTGCTCCGAGCTGCGTCAGCAGCTCGTGCAGGCGGCGGAATGCATAGATATCAGTTTTGACGCCGGGCGTAAGTATCCAGTAAGCATTCTGAAAAAGATCACTTCTTGCTCCATCGAGACCCTCCTGCTCACTACCCGCCATAGGATGCCCCGGCACGAAACGCTCAGGTTTCCTCAGATGTTCATTCGCAAGAATTATCGCAGGCTCCTTAGTAGAACCCGTGTCCGTCACAACCCCTTCAAATCCGCTCTCATCAAGAAAGTCGAACCAAGCTCCATAGGCATCGACCGGTGCAGCGAGCACAACGAGGTCAACATCGCCATCCCCCAAGAGCCGAATGGATTCCTCCCTGCTCGGTGCCTCGTCAGCAAGTCCCAAAGACACAGCCCTCGCAGCCGTCTCATCATTTATATCCAAAGCATATATACGCACCCGCGGATTGTCAGCCCGAAGAGCCCCCGCGAGGGAACCGCCGATGAGCCCCATCCCAATTATCATCACAAAATCAAATCTCGCCGCCATAAAAGTATCTCCTTTTCGCTCCTTTAGTGTATCATATAATAAAATCACCAAATTGCAAAATGAGGCAAGATTTTCGTTACTGCATGTATCACTATCTGTGTAAGGATATGAACCTTGGAAGCAAACGAACAGTTATTTGAGCTTATAGAAAAGGCAAGAGGCGGCGACGAGGAGGCCTTTGAAACCCTCTATCTGAGCAATCTCAAGTCGATTCTATTCAACGTAAAACAGATAATAAGCAATCCAAACGACGCAGAAGATGTGTCCCAGGAAATTGTTCTTTTGATGTACAAAAATATCGGCAAGTTGAACAGTCCCTACGCCTTCAGCTCGTGGCTACACCGAATTGTCATAAACTGCTCCTACCGCTACAACGAGAAGAAGAGCGGCAAGGCGATCGCCACAGACATGCAGGATGAGCTATTCGAGATACCGGATAGCGACGCGGATTCAAACCCATCTGCGGCACTCGACAAGAGAAACTTGCGTGAGGAAATAATGAGAGCCGTCGCGAAGCTTCCCGAGAAACAGCGCCTGACGCTCGTGATGTACTACTACGATGAAATGAGCCAGTCGGCCATAGGCGAGGCCCTCGGCGTCTCGGACAACACAGTTTCAACCAATTTATTGAAAGCGAAAAAGAACTTGAAAACACTTTTGGAAGACAAAATCACAGACCGTGATCTGGACATAGCGCAAGACTCACCGAGCGCCGCAAAGCCGTCGATCATTGCCTTGGCGTTTCAGGAAACCGCCGATTTGGACTTTCAGAATCTGGATGTGGACAAATTTTCACACGGCGTGAGCGAAAGGATTCATGCCATATCGAAAGCCGACGCTGGAAATGTAGCAAAGTCTACCAAGACAGGCCGTAGCTTCGGAACACCTGCTATAGTGGCCGCCACCCTGACGGTGGTTGCCGCGATTGCTATAGTAATATTGGTGCAGATCACAGGCCCAGCGGACTCGGATATCCCAGAAGTTGACCAAAATCCGGCAACAACAGAGGAAGCTGCCGCCGAAGAACTACCGAATGCCGAGATCATTTTTGAAAATGAGGAAGGCGTTGCGAGCCACGTCAATCCAAAAGCCGCTACCGTCGAGGTGGGAGGGCAAGGCTACGCTGCCGTATCATGGGCAATTACTGAGCAAAGCGGTGCCGAAGTAGCCACCGGCATCAGCGAAAAAATCTCCTCTGAATTGGAGAACCTACCGGAAGGCAACTACAGCCTATCGTGGTCGCTCAAAGGCAAAACCCACAACTTCAAAGTATACAGGGACTTCACAATAGCCAAATAACCTAAGATATTCCCACAATTACTCTATCAAATTACACAAAGGGACGCTTCGTTTGTGTAATCTAACGCTAAATCTAAACCTAAATTTTACTTGGGTTTTACATGACTCTTTGGAAAAAGCATTATAATATCTATAAAAATGAATATCTTAGGCAAGATTTTTGATTGTACCTGTATCGTTTAACGTAGGGGAAATCAAAAAATATGAATTATTTTCGAAATTTATGTTTCCCACGCAAAATATTGGGTATATATAAAGTAGTACAGCAATACAAAATTAGTATGTAATGAGGGGAGAAAATCACAATGAGAAGACTTTGGGAGAAGAAATCGAGACTGAGCACGAGGCTGACAGCACTTGGGCTTGTGTTTGCTATGTGCGTCACAATAGCCGTGCCATCATTTGCTATGGCAGATGATGAATTGGAAGAAAATGTCAATGGGGGGGGGGGTAGCCTCTGAGCAAATATCCGAAGACTCCGTAGTCGATGATGCTGAAAATGCGGAGGCCAGCAGCGAGGATAGTGATGTCAATTCTGAAACTACAGAAAAAGAGTCTGTGAACCCCTCAACTCAAAATACTCCTACAGAACTAGAGGATACAACCTCAATCAATGCACTTCAGGAATATGAACTAACTCCGATGGGGCTCGGCGGCGGCTCGGTGGATGTTTCTATTCAAATTCTAAAATTAAACAGGCAGCCATGGGAAACTCCCGGAACTTGGGATTATATTGCCGACTATGCATACATCACGGATTTAGTAATCACGCCTGAGTCTGCAGTTGCTAATGGAACCAAGCGTACTGTGACATTGACGGCACCTGATGGGATGCGATTTATTAGAGCTACAAATTTCAATAGTGCTATTCAGTCTATCACCTATAAAAACGTCGGCGGAATATCAGATAATCAAGCCATAATAGAGTTAAAAGATTCTGTTTATGGTGACGCTATTACCGTTGGATTCACTACAGTCAATAGGTTGACGTCAAATACAACAGAAGCTAAATATACACCTGCGTATATAGGAAAGGCCATTCGCGATGCTGGTATGGCAGGAGAATCAAGGCCAAAATACACTACAACTGTAGACTATAAAGAAGGTTCGATTGAAGCTCGCGTAAGCGAAACAGTAGATGCAAAAATATACGAACAGGATAATATCTTCGATGGGTTTTACTTCTATACCCATGTTGGACCTGCGATACCGGATGGAAAACAGCCTCAACTAGCAATAAACGAATATGGTGAAATTGGGCAGAAAAATGCCTTACAATATGAGCCATTCTATGAAACTGAAAGGTTTTTCTATCTTAGTAATTATGTAAATCATGAACCTTATTGGAACCTGTCACTTAAAATTTATATACCCGATGGCATAGAAATTGGACCAAACGGACCATATGATAAGGTTCAAATAGAGGCCGGTACAGGAAAAAAGTATATCTTGTGGAGTGACATCAACGGAGTCGGCACGCCTGCGCCGGAAGGAACTAAAGCTGCTATTCTCAGCAACATGGAAAATCCCTTAGCTAATAGTGTTAAAGGTCAAAGTTCGGGTGATCCCAGTATTGACATTGCTAATTACTTGGGCGAGAGTGGTTTAAGCACAAATGCTGTCTTTGGATGCGATCTTGATTTGCAGCTTGTCGAGCCTCTTCTCGAGGGCAAAGTCTATGTACTTGATATGGTGATAGGATACACGACGACAGATCCGCTCAGCGGTGAAAATGCTGTGAAACAACATGATTTACCGTTCACATACAATATCGTCACCGGTACTTTCGATAAAGTCGATAAATATATGTTTCGAATACAGGGCAATGAACAACAAATTCATCCAAAATCTTCCACTTTTGATTTGCCTGAAAAACTTCCGTCAGTGAATACGATAGATTGGTATCAGTATGTTCAGATTTCAAATACAGCATTGGAAGCAGAAACTAACGACAATCA
>JAISKC010000026.1 GCA_031261345.1 Eubacteriales Family XIII. Incertae Sedis bacterium
TGACAGTTTTCGCAGTGATGTCGGAAGATTGTGCCGATGAGTGAGGTTTTGGACGAAGATGGTGTTTACTGGATTGCCACGGCACTTCGTGCCTCGCAATGACGGTATATATACAGTAATGGTAGTAATGCACGGGCGACCGTGTTTGAAGATAAAGTTATAGCTCAGGTTGTTTTAATAGTTGTAGTAACAGTAATAGTAATAGTATTAGCCATAGCAATGGCGATAGAAATTCAGGGGGTAAAGAAATTGAAAGAGAAGATGAAATTTACGAGTAATTTGAGAGGGCGCCTTATGAGTGGGAAGAAGGGTATAGCTATACTTCTGACTCTAGTAATGCTTATGACGATGGTTCCGAGCCTTGCATTTGCTGGCACGGACGCCCTTTATGGGGGGGGGGATTTAGCAACTCAGGTAAATTCTGACAACCCCGATAGCGAGGATACAACCTCCGAAGCAGTATTCCCCTCCCATGGAGGGGTGGTCGAAGACCGGGGTGGTCAGCCCGGCGAAACACCAAGTAGCGAAGATACCTCTGACCAACCACCCCGTCAGTCTTTGACTGACACCCCTCCAATGGAGGGGAATAACAATCCCATACAAGAGAATAATGGCGCAGATGCGGACGGCGACAATGATGCTGACGTTGATTTTCTCGTGCAACCACCCCGTCAGTCTTTGACTGACACCCCTCCTCAGGAGGGGAATGGCGACGTTGAGCTTTGGGCTCTTGGCTTTGGTGATATCAATGTACTTGCTGCGGGCAATCTATCGCTTGCCGGAACTACCTTTGCCGGCGCAACGCTTGATACGCCATTTGTTGCAACCAATCAAGATGCTAGTGCCAACCCGCGAATGCTTCATGTGCAAACTAGTGGCACAGCAGGGACCGACGAGATTTCTGTATCAGGCCGCAAAGTTATAATCGAACTTAAAAATGGTTTGGCTTTGAAAGTTGCCCCGGGTATGGTGCAATCAGGCGCCGACTATAATTTTGATGCTGCAAAATTGCCAACTGAACTGAAGACACAAATAAGCAATGCAACCTATGTTAGAAACGCAGCAATTGTGTTGTCAAATACCACTGTAACGCCTCGAGGCGGGACGCTTACTTATTGGCTCACGGACTCTGCGAGTGGATTTGAGGCTGATATACAAGTTGCAAATGACGAGTATTTTATTGCACCTACAACCGAGGCTGGCGTTGCAAAGTCAGATATGATTGTTGTTACGGCGGAAGAGACTGTGAATGGCAGCGATTACTCGATTTCAGATAGTCTTGATTCATATAAAATCACCGGTAAAGTTTCAATCCAAGCTCCCGGTGGTGTAGATTCAACTTATAAAGCCCCTGGAGATAGTGGCCATGCGTCTTGGTATACTGGTGCCTACTATTCTCCGTCACTTGTAAGTCCGGTTGTTGTGCAATCAATATTCAGCAAAGTTTCTTTCGAATTTAAACTGTCCAAAGGTCTTGTAGTACCAAGCAACATAGATGATATCTTTACCTTCAGTGATTCGTATAGAGATATTCCTGCTGCAGCTAAAGAGATAACATTGACAGAGCAGCTTGATGGCTCCACAATAGTTACATTGGAAATTACGAACCTTTTGCTTCAAGCTCATAATATCATACTCCACTACACTGTTGCCGAAGATGCAGAGTTAGGCAAGGCACAAACCATAACTGCAAAGTCAAAGACAGCGTTTGCTTATGGAGACAATAATGCCGAGAACATCCACACCGAAACTTCATTATGGGGCTTCAACATCAATATTGCAGCTGCAGCTGAAAACGGTCTGTTGACGGTAACGCCGTGGAGTACGGCTTCTTCTAAAATAGCCTACGTGTCCCCTGCAGATATGAATGCCGATGACAATATGTTCATGGGCGGCTTTCAGATCAATAATGCATCTCCATCAATCCTGACAAATCAACGCCTCAGATTGGAGTTTGCTGATAGTAACATTGCTATAAGGTCAGCTAAGTTGCCGTATGGCACTGATGGGAAACTCACAAACCTTGTGGTAACTACAGATAAAGGTACATACACAAATTGGGGCACGTCCTCTGCGCCAAGTTCAGACTACAGCAAAAATACGGATTCATATGGGCCTTGCAAATTTTTTAATATATCTGATTGGACTGAAGACAACACAGAGAAAATATTGTCCATTGAATATACCTTGGCAACTTTAGGAGCCGGTTATTCTAATGGCTATAACGCCACAAATTACGCTCAGGAAAGAGGTGCTACAGTTTTCGGTCGCTTTACCGGTGAAAATCCCGGGTCGTATACCTATAAAGTAGGCGTTGCTATTGATGAGGAAGGTGATGAAACTTTTGATATGGTTACATCAACCTTCAACACCAACGTAGATAGGGCAATAACACTTCAATTAGCCAGCGGTCCGGCTAATAATACCGTCTATAATGCAGGCGACGTGAACCGCATGTCGGTAGTTGGGAGCAATGCTATCAGCGGCGAGGCAACTACTGTGGCCAATTCGTTTTATACTAAAGGCATTCAGTTTATCATCAGAGAGATGGGCATACTTGATGTAGATACTGATAGTATTGAGTTGACGGATAGCCGTGGAACTGTATACGAAGAAGATAAAGGTGTCTACGAAGAAGGCAAGAGGTATTATACGGTTAATACAAGCACGGACGGCGATGGATATCCAATTGTAATAATCAGTGCTCCAGACCTTGCTATAGGCAACAAAAGTCAGGGGGATGTGTCCAATGCTAATATAGAAGCAAACCTCAGTTATGACTTTAAGGTCAAGAAAACAACGCCAACAAAATCGGTTTTGGCTAGCGATATGATTTATCTCAGAGCACTTTCTCCATCTGTTGACCATAGATATCCCAGACTGGTAAGCTATCAGCCTTTGAACGTTCACGATGTACTCAACGATGGGCGTACTGCGGATCGCTTTGGTTCGTTGAATGTTCTGTATAATTATCAAATCCAAGGCATAAAGGAATTCAGCGTTGCAACATACGCGAAGCGCATCATGGGTGATAACGATAGCGACTGGAAGGCATACGATTCTTCTGATGAAAGCAGGACAATTCTCGGTGCAAATGAATACAGTCGAACCTTCTATAGAGTTCAGGTCTCAAATCAGACTACGAATCCTGCAGGCAACTTCGTGGTTCATGTGCCTATCCCAAGAGAGGGTGAAAACTTTGGCTCGCAGTACTTCAATTGGTCGGCTGCTATTCTTGATGAGGTTGACACAACTGACAGCGATGTAAATATCAGCTATTCCAAGATTTATGTTGCTGATACAACTCAGGCCGGAAGTTTCGACGACCAATGGAAAGATACGGATGCAGAAGATTACAGGACTATACGCATAGAGAAGACGGTGGATATTCCCAAAGAGACTGTCATAAACTATGACTTTGAATTGGGGATTATCGAAACGGATAGCACAATAGAATCTCTTGGCGGTCAAATCAACAATTACTATTCTATTTTCTCAAGTCAGATTGGTGCAAATATTGCATCCAACGGTCCAAGTCAGCCTGTTGCGATGAGACTCGACACTGCGGTTGTGGTTGGCAAGGTCTTCAACGATTTGAACAAAGACGGCGATTTTGATGATACAGGCGACACGCCCGACACACCGAGAGGCGGCGTGAATTGGGCAGCATACGAGCAGGGACATCAGGGTGAACCGGACTACCGCATTTCATATGGCACAAGTGATCCGACCGATGGTAGTTTCGTTGTTACGAATTTGAAGAATGGTGAGAAAATTGACCTCGTGCTGGCAAATCCTGGCTATGTGGCATCAGGAACCGATACGACAAGATATTACGATGGAGTGAACGCTACGACACATTCAGCGAACAAGGTGCTGACCGATATTGTAGCGAGTGGTTCAACTGATCCGATAGAGTTCGGGCTCATTACTCCCTATACTGTGAAGTTCTACCCTGAAGGCGGCACCCCTGCACCTTCGGATCAGAAGGTCTACAAAGGTGATACGGCAACCGAGCCCACCGTTACAAGGGAAGGTTACAACTTTGATGGTAGTTGGAAGGTCGGTAGTGTAGGCGGCGGTGATTGGACTGCTAGTACGCCTGTTACATCTGATTTGAACCTCTATGCTAAGTGGAATGTAGATTCAGCAAATTCGGCATGGGTTACAGTTGACTTCAACGGTAATGGAAACGGCACGACAGTAACAGGTGTGCCGACAACACTTCACTACAACACAGTGCTAGGTGCATTTAGAGATGGCGAGACATGGCCGACAGCTACACCCTTGCGTTCAGGCTATACGTTCGTGGAATGGAATAATGCCACAGGAACGGCGAGCACAGCGTATACAGCATCGTCACAATTCACTGCGAATACTATAGTGTACGCGAAGTGGAATGTGGATTCAGCAAGTCCGGCATGGGTTACGGTTGACTTCAACGGCAATGGAAACGGCACGACCGTTACTGGTGTGCCGGAAACACTTCACTACAACACAATGCTAGGTACATTTAGAGATGGCGAGACATGGCCGACAGCTACACCTTTGCGCACCGGCTACACTTTCGCGGAATGGAACAACCAGACTGGAGATGCAGGTTCTGCATATACTGGAACATCAACTTATGCAGCTGACACAACCGTCTATGCGAAGTGGAATGTGGATTCAGCAAATTCGGCATGGGTTACGGTTGACTTCAACGGTAATGGAAATGGCACGACAGTCACTGATGTACCGACAACACTTCACTACAACACAGTGCTAAGTGCATTTAGAGATGGCGAGACATGGCCGACAGCTACACCTTTGCGTTCAGGCTATACATTCGTGGAATGGAACAACCAGACTGGAAATGCAAGTTCTGCATATACTGGAATATCAACGTATGCAGCCAACACGACTGTCTATGCTAAGTGGACGATTGACGAGGATGCGACGAAACCAGGGACTTCTGACCCTGTATGGGCGACTGTTAGCTTCAATGGTAATGGAAACGGCACGACAGTCACTGGTGTGCCGACAACACTTCACTACAACACAGTGCTAGGTGCATTTAGAGATGGCGAGACATGGCCGACAGCTACACCCTTGCGCACCGGCTATACATTCGTGGAATGGAACAACCAGACTGGAGATGCAAGTTCTGCATATACTGGAACATCAACGTATGCAGCTGACACAACCGTCTACGCGAAGTGGAATGTAGATTCAGCAAATTCGGCATGGGTTACAGTTGACTTCAATGGCAATGGAAATGGCACGACAGTCACAGGTGTGCCGACAACACTTCACTACAACACAGTGCTAGGTGCATTTAGAGATGGCGAGACATGGCCGACAGCTACACCCTTGCGCACAGGTTATACGTTCGCGGAATGGAACAACCAGACTGGAGATGCAAGTTCTGCATATACTGGAGCATCAACGTATGCAGCCAACACGACTGTCTATGCTAAGTGGACGATAGACGAGGATGCGACGAAACCAGGAACTTCTGATCCTGTATGGGCGACTGTTAGCTTTAATGCCAATGGCGGCACGGGCGCACCTTCGGATATACTCTACAATACGACTGAGAAGAAGTTTGCCGATGGCATTTCGTTCCCAACTGCAAAGCCGAACCTTTCAGGCTATACGTTTGTGAACTGGAATACACAACAGGACAAGGGCAAGGGTTCAATCGTAACCGGTGCTCAAAGCCTCAGCTCTATCACAGGAAATACGACACTCTATGCGATTTGGAATGCCAATGGCAATACGCCTTACAAGGTCGAGCATTACTTGGTGGACGCTGGCGGAAGTGCTTCGCTCAAGGAGACTGTGGGTCATACGGCGAAGACCGATACTACTGCAAATGCTACGGCTAAGACCTACGATCACTATACACTGAACAGCGCGCATAACTCTGCTGTGTCAAGCGGCAATGTGGCGGGAGACGGTTCGCTCGTGCTCAAACTCTACTATGGTATCAACCATAATGTGGTGAGCTACAGCGTAACTGGCACTGTGCCTGAGGGCGCACCTGCTGCACCTGCTGCTTCTGATGTGGCTTATGGCCAGACGGTGAACGTTGCTTCGGCTCTTGCGTTTGATGGCTATACGTTCAGTGGCTGGACTGCAGATGGCGTTTCGGGTGCTAGCTTCACCATGCCTGACAGCGCGGTTGTTTTCACCGGTAGTTGGACTCTAATTGACAATGGCGGTGGCGATAATGGCGGCACCGGCGGCGGCAATGATGGCAATGATGATGAAAACGGAAATGACGACGATGATACCGTTGTGAATGAGCCCAAGGAGCCTAAGGCACCTGCGGTGAAGGACAAGACGGAGGTCGCTTTCACACCTACAAAGAATTACACGCCCAGACAGCAGGCGATGATTGAAAAGAATCCGCAGATTGAGGCGTTCATCGAGAAGGCTGTGCCTGTCGCTAGCATCGGAAACACGGACGTGCCGCTCTACGGTTTGGCTGGCGTGGACTCGTGGGCACTCAGCAATGCACTTCTTGCAGGGTTCAGTTTGATAATAGCGGCAATCGCGCTGCTCAATGCTACGGTTCGCAGGAAGGCTCTCGGCGGAGTTGACAAGGACAGGGGCGGAATCAGGTTCCCGCTTATCGTGGCGGCATTCGCTTTGGCTATTGTCAATATGGCTTTGTTCTTCACGATTGAGGACACGAGTGCTATCATGACGCTCATCGACGGGTGGTCCGTAGCGTCGGTTGCGCTTACCGGTGGGGTTGTGTTCCTTAGTAAGTTGGCGTTTCGGAGGCCTGTTGCCGCCGAGTAGGCTGGGTAAGTGAAAGGGCTGGATTGCGGGTCAAGCCCGCAATGACAGTGATGGGTTGCCGCGCTACGCTCACTATGACGGGTGGACGATGGCATAAGGACTAGATTGCCGCGCTTCGCTCGCAATGACGATGACGGGCTGGATCCTGCGACTTCGCGCAGGATGACAGATGGTTGCCCGCAATGACAGGTTAAGGACTGGATTGCGGGTCGAGCCCGCAATGACAGGGATGACATATGGAGGGGAGAACTAGATGGAGAATCTTGGTGGTGGAGGAGCTACTGGATTGAATGATACAACAAAAAAAGAGCAGCGTGATGGTTACGCTGCTCTTGAGGAAGACGCGCAGTGGGCACTGGTTGCGGACGCCATCGCGGGCGATGATGTTGCCTTTGAGCGGCTTTACAAGACCAAGGTTCGGCTCATATATTACTACGTCAACAGTCTACTCGGAAATATTCCTGAGATAGACGATGTCGTGCAGGATATTTGCCTGAAAGTCTACAAGGGGCTGAAGAACCTGAAGGATCCGGAACTGTTCAACGCTTGGCTTTATCGGGTAATAAGGAATTGTTGCATGGATCGCCATAGGCTGATCAAGAGGAAGGTGCGGGAGATATCCATCGAGGATTACATAGAAAACAATCCCGCTTCGGAACCGGCGGAGGAGGCTATAGAGTTTCTTCCCACAGAATATATGGAGGATCAGGCGAGACGCGACGCGGTGATGCGTGTTGTGAACCGGCAGTCCGCGCGGGCAAAGCAGATACTGATCATGTGCTATTTCGACGATATGTCTGGCAAGGAAATCGCCCTCGCGCTTGGGCTGAGCGTGTCTACTGTTACTAGCACGCTTTCGAAGCTCAGGACGAGCATGAGGGCCGATATGGAAAAGGAGATGAGACTTTTGAACGAGGATACGGGCATGGCGGGCAAGGGGTCCAAGCCTACGAAGAAAAACAAGACCGTGCTTGGCTGTGCATTTGCCAGTAATGCGGCCATGCTGTTTCCTGCTGCGAAGCTCGATGCGGCTGTCGCTTTTCAGGTGGCGGCGGCGAAGTCTGCGGCTGCTGCTGTGGCAGGAGTAGGTGCGGCATCAGGCGTGAGCCATGTAGCGAGCCACGGACTTTCTCTTCTTTCAGGGAAGATGGCAATCGTCGCGGCGTCTGTGGTCGTTGGCGTGTCCGGTGTCGGGTTTGTAGCTTCTGATGTGGGCTCCGAGTGGATCTCTTCCGTATATCACGGCGGCGGAGAGCAGGTGGTGGCTTCTGCCCCTGTGATGAGCGCTTCGGACGAAGCGGCTTGGCGAAATGCGACTATCGAGTTTGAGACCGCCTCAAAGGAAAACGAGTACGACAATCCCACTTCGGCGGCAATCGTCTTTCCATTCGAAGTGAATGGTTATTCTTCTTGCGTATACACTATTAAGGACGAGGCGGGCGTCATAGTTGCGACGGGTGAAGGAGTAGCGGCGTCAGAGCCGTTTTCAGAGCTTCTGGCAGAAGAGGCCTATGGCGTATATTCCATTGAGTTTGTGTTTGTGTCCACGGAAGGACACGAACTCTCGCTGAAGCGAGAGTTCGCTGTGTTGGCTGATCCGTCATGACGGTCTGGATTGCGGGTCAAGCCCGCAATGACAGGTTGCTGCGCTGGCAATGATGGGTAAGGAAGTTCCCCTCCGTGGAGGGGTGGCAGGCGGAGCCTGACGGGGTGGTCTGCTGGTGTAAAACATGTTGACAGGTTGTGGATTGCCGCGCTTCGCTCACGTTCGCTTTGCTCACTATGACGGGTTGCTCTGCTCGCAATGACTGTGATTTAGAAGTTTTCTTCTACTAGCTGCATGTAGGCTTGTGGGTGCTTGCAGGCGGGACATTCCGAAGCAGCCTTCTTGCTCTCGTAGATGAAACCGCAGTTTGAGCATTGCCATTTCACGGGCTCATCTCTTTCAAAGACCTTTCCCGTTTCGATGTTGTCCTTGAGTTTGAGGTATCTCTTTTCGTGCTCCGCCTCGACGGAACCAACCTTTTCCATCTGGAGTGCGATGTCCTCGAAACCCTCGGCTCTTGCAGTTTCCGCGAATTCTTTGTACATTACCGTGTGCTCATAGTGCTCGCCATCTGCGGCCGTCTGCAAATTCTCCGTCGTTGTGCCGATGCCGTGAAACAGCTTGAACCAAAGCTCAGCATGCTCCTTCTCATTCCCTGCGGTTTCAGAGAATATGTTCGAAATCTGCTTGTAGCCTTCCTTTGCCGCCTTAGATGCGAAGAAGGTGTATTTGTTCCTCGCTTCCGATTCGCCTGCGAATGCTGTCTGCAGGTTTTCAAACGTCTTTGTTCCTTTTAATTCTTTTGTCATTTTCATTTCCTCCATGTATGCCATGATGATATTGTTGTTACTATAATTATACCCCGTCAGAGGCGTTTTAAACAAAAATCCGCATTTTTTCTGTGTAAAATTTTGGTTAAGAAATGTGAGGCATCCGGCGAAAGATTGCAGTGCCGTTACATCTTCGTGACATTTCCCCGTATTCGTTGATACTTCACCTGCGCTAAAATACAATTACTATATGAAAAGAATCGCGAAAAGATATTCATTGGCAGTTGTCGATGTGATCCTACTCCATATAAGTTTTTTCTTGGCAACTCTACCAAATGTGGGGTTTCTTGGCGAATTCTATTCGGGAATTTTGGCACTCATCGCCATCAAAATTGCGGTTTTCATCATCTTCGGCCTTTACCGAATTACTTACAAATTCGCACAGATAAATGAATTTTTGAACATGGTGCTCGCGATTGTTTTCGCGGAAACAGCCGCAGTAACTGCCGCAGTAATGGGGCAGATGAGCTTTGCGCTCGGCTATAGGCTGCTTGGACTCGCTCTCCTTTTCGACGTCTTGCTGATCGTCATCTCGCGGCTCGTTTACATCGTATTTTTGCACAGCCGTTCGGAGGAGCCCACAAGGCTCAGGAGCCACCCGCGCGAGGCGAAAAAGAGCATCATGGTGATAGGGACGGATAGATACGCGGCGCAGCTCATAGATGAAATCAGCGAAAATGACGGTTCTGGGGCACGCGTTGACTTAGTAATCGATGATGAGGAAGAAAATGTCGGTAAGGAAATTTTGGGTGTCAAGATTGCCGGCGGAATAAAGGACATAAGACTTTTGGCGAGGAGACAGAATATTGATGAAATCATCATCGCACGCCCGACCGCAAACCGGCGCAGGACGGCTCAGCTACTTCGGGAGTGCATAAAGACGAGAAGCAAAATCCTGATGCTGCCGCCGCAAAAGAAAAAGGATATGAGCCTCGACATCGAATACGAAACAGGCGATTTGGTAAGCCCCAATATATACGACTTTCTGGGCAGCGACAGACTGAAGGTGGATCACACGGAAATCAACAGTTTTTTGCGTGGGCAGGTTGTCCTCATTACTGGAGGGGGCGGCGTCGTTGGAAGCGAGCTTGCGAAACAGATACTCAAATACAAGCCGAGAAGGCTAGTTGCCCTTGATTCCGATGAAAACGGACTCACGGAACTCGTCTGCAAACTCGAAAATAAGATAGACAGGGAGACCACGGAATTCGTGCCGATTGTGGCCTCGGTCAGAGATGAGGCCTATATCAGAGGAGTATTCGAGGCGTACAAGCCACACATCGTATTTCACGCTGCGGAGCTTAAGGCTGTGCACATTACTCAGGACCACCCTCGGGAGGCCTTCCTCACAAATGTGATCGGCACGAAAACGGTGGCGATGCTTGCGAGCGAATTCTCGGTAGATGATTTCATTCTACTCTCGTCGGGAAGAGCCGGATATGCCAAGGACAGCGCATCCATCATGAAGAGGGCGAGCGAGAGGCTCGTGCTCGAACTGGGCAAAACTTCGAGGACGGGTTTTTCCGTAGTCAGGTTCTCAAACGTCATCGAATCGAGGGGCAATGTGCTTCGTATATTCGAAAACCAGATAGCGCAGGGCGGGCCCGTTACCGTTACGGACAAGGATGTATACAGAAGGTTTGTCTCGGCGGAGACGGCGGCGATGTTGACCTTGCGCGCGGCGTCGCTCGACGGAAGCGGGGACGTGATGTCGCTCGAAGTCGGCACGGAAATAAGCATACTCGAGCTCGCAGAGGCTATGGTGAGACTTCACGGGGCTGTGCCGTATGAGGATGTAGATATTGTGATAACCGAGCTTCGTTCCGGTGAGAAGCTACTTGAAAATGCAGTTGGGGCGGGGGAGAGCCTGAGCGCGACTATAGTCAGCCGCATATCCACCGTCAACTGCGGAGAAGCAGAGGTGCTCGGTTCGGTCATAGAGGGGCTTCCAACTGATGTGAGGAACATAGGCGATGCGGAAGTGAGAAGCTGGATTGGTCGTTTGTAGAAACTAGAAACGGGAGGAAACTATGATGGAAAAGAATTTGAAAGTTGAATATTTGACGGATTCATTCGTGGTCGAAACTGCGGATGCCCTCAAGGGCGAGGCAGACACAGCCGTGTCTGTTCTCTGTGGCGGGACACTTGATTTCACGGGCTGGGTTGGCTATGCCGGCAGCCGCTCGGAGGAATATATCTCTGAGATTGAAAGGGTGGCGGAGAGTATCAGGAGAGATAGCGACGTCCTCGTGGTAATAGGCATAGGTGGCTCATATCTCGGGGCGAAGGCGGCTTTTGATTTTATCGACAGGGCTGATTCGAAACTCCCTGGAGATTATCCCGAAATAGAATTTGCGGGGTTCAATCTGAGCGGCACCTATCACGCAAGACTCGTCGAGAGGATAAAGGGCGAGAGGTTCAGCCTCCTCATCATCAGCAAATCAGGCGGCACGGTCGAGCCGTCGATGGCCTTCATTACCCTCAAGGCATTACTTAAAGAAAAGTATGGCGAGGAAGAAGCGAAGAAGAGAATATACGCCATTACTGATAAAAAAACCGGAAAGCTCAGAAAAGAGTCGGACGAAGCGGGCTATCAAACGCTCGTGCTTCCGTCGGATATAGGCGGGCGATTTTCCGTGCTCACGCCGGTCGGATTGCTTCCGCTCGCCGCTGCAGGCGTTGACATAAGGCAGATTCTTGCGGGAGCGAAATCGGCTGAGTCGGGTGAACTTTTAGAGGCGGCGAAGGAGTTTGCGGCCGTGAGAAAGGTGCTTGGGGAAGAGAAAAAGGTGCAGGCCATAGCGTTCTTCGAGCCGTCGGTTGAAGCCTTCACAGCCTTCCTAATGCAGCTGTTCGGAGAGAGCGAGGGCAAGGACGGGCTCGGCACGTTGCCGGTCGGCGTCGGCGTCAGCAGAGACCTACATTCACTGGGGCAGTTTCTGCAGGAGGGCAGCCAGATATTCTACGAGACGCTGCTTTTTGTGGAGGAACCCACCTTGGAAATCAATATCTCCTCCGGAAACGAGGATGCACTCTATGCAGGAAAGAGCTACAGCGATTTCAACAGGGCGGTGCTCGAGGGCATGGTTTTTGCGCACAGGGAAGCTGATATCCCTATCATCAAGGTGAGCGTTCCTGACAATTCGGCCTATTCATTCGGGCAGCTTGTGTATTTCTTTGAAATGACATGTGCAGTTACGGGACTGCTCATGGGTGTGGATCCGTTCAACCAGCCGGGGGTCGAAGCCTACAAGAAGGGTATGCTCGACTACTTGGGTAAAAAGTAGTAAAATACAATTTGTATACGCTCAAATACGGAGATGGATAAAAGGACTGGATTGCGGCTCGGAGGCCGCAATGACAGGGATTGATAGTTGAGAACAATGGTAGGGCTTACGGAGGCCGCAATGACAGGGATTGATAGTTGAAAGCCAAGACAGGGATTGATAGTTGAGAACAATGCTAGGGATTACTAGGAGGAAGAAATGAAGAAGATTGGAGTTATCGGATCCGGCACTATGGGTGCAGGAATTATACAGGTCATGGCGATGGGCGGTTTTGACGTCGCATTCACAGATACATACGAGCCCGCGATAGAGAAGGGCTATGCTCTCATAGAAAAGAATCTTGCGAGAATGGTCAAGAAGGAAAAGGCCACGCCAGAAGAGCGAGATGCCATACTCGCGAGGATAAGCCACTCTCCCGATATGAGCGTCGTAGCCGACGCGGACCTCGTAATAGAGGCGATATTTGAGGATGTCGAAGTGAAAAAGGGGCTGTTCAAGACGCTCGACGAGCTTTGCAAGCCGGAGACAATCCTCGCGACGAACACCTCGGCCATCTCCATTACTGAGATTGGGACCGCCACAAAGCGGCCGGATCAAATCATCGGAATACACTTTTTCAATCCGGCGCCCATGCTTGAACTCGTGGAAGTCATCAGAGGGTTGGTTACTTCGGAAGAGACCGAGGCGGCTGTGCTTGAGCTCGTGAAAAAGATCGGGAAGACGTCTATCAGGGTCGAGGAATCTCCAGGATTTGTGGTCAACAGAATTCTCACGCCGCTCATCAATGAGGGAATCAGCATACTCGCTGACGGGATAGCTACCGCCGAAGATATCGACAAGGGTATGAGGCTCGGCGCAAATCACCCGATGGGACCGCTTGAACTCGCTGACCTCATCGGTCTCGATGTCATGCTTTCGATAAGTGAGACGCTCTATAGGGAATTTTCCGATCCGAAATACGCGCCGCACCCGCTTCTTCGCAAGATGGTTCGGGCGGGCAAGCTCGGACGCAAGTCGGGTATCGGATTTTATGATTATAGAAAGTAAGTAATGGATCACGGATCGAGCCCGTGATGACAGTGTGTGTAGAAAGTAGCTTATGAGTAGACGAGATAAAAGAGTAAAGAAAAAAAAGAAACTCTCCTTTTTGGGGAGGCTGGTGGTCACCTTTGCCGCATTGGTGGTCATATTTACTGCGGGATTTTTCATCGTAGATAAGTATGGATTTTTCGGGCTGTTCGGCGGCGATATCATGGACGATGTGCACGCCATATCGGGCGGAGACAGCGATTTTTCGAAGGAATTTCCCGATTCGAAACGCGTGAACGTGCTTTTGCTCGGAACAAATCACGGGCTTTCCGATACCATCATGCTCATGAGTTTCGACACGGCACTGAAGAGGGTTGATCAAATATCTGTCCCTCGCGATACGTATTACGAGAGGCCTGATTATCCCGGCGCCGCTTACCAAAAGATCAATTCGGTCTATGAAACGGAGGGTGTTCAGGGCATCGCAGATGCGGTAACTGACGTGCTCGGCGGTGTGCCGATACATTTCTACGCGGAAATAACCGACGATGGTGTCGCTCACGTCGTTGACTCGATGGGTGGAATCGACATGGATGTGCCGATGGATATGGACTATGAAGATTTAGATCAGAATTTGTTCATTCACCTGAAAGCAGGGCAGCAGACGCTCTCGGGCGATCAGGCGGTGCAATATCTGAGGTTTCGAAAGGGCTATGTAACGGGCGATATCGGCAGGGTCGACGCACAGCAGGGTTTCATGAAGGAAGCCTTCAAACAGAGCATCGGATTCGGATTTCCTAAGGTTGCAAGTACGGCCATAAAGGAACTGACGACGGATATAGGAAAGAAGATGTCTGTCAGGCTTGGCACGGAGGCTATCGGAATGAAGGCGGAAGATTTCCAGTCTTGGACAGCACCGGAAGACCCAAATCCGGTCAGGCAAAACAATGGAGCTTCCTATTACTATGTGGATAGGCCTGCGGCTCTGGAAATGATGAGAGAAATTTACAGCATGAAGGCTGAAGAAAAATAGGAAATGGATCGGAATGGTTGTTAGCGAAAAGAAAAAGAAGGAAAAGAAGGAAAAGTTGTGGGACAAGAAGGTCTTCACAAAGGTATTTCTGATTTCCGTTTTGATTTGCACCGTGGTGTTCACGACGGGCTTCACTTTGGGCGAGCATTTTCTCGACTACGGCTTCATGAAAAAGACCGGAGATACGGATTCGGACAAGTCCAAGACGGCGGAAAATATGAACATTCTCATAAAGGGGAGCGGGATTTTCGCGAGGGAGTATAGGACTTCAAAGCGGGTCAATATCCTCGTGATGGGGACGACGGACGAGGGGCTTGCCGATACGGTAATGCTCATGAGTTTTGATCCGAAGACGAAGCGTTTTGACGAAATATCCATTCCCAGAGATACTTATTACTATCGCGAGGGCAAGTCCGGCGGCTTCCTCAAATTCAACTCGATATTTCACGATGGGCCGGAGGCAGTCGCGGAGGCTGTTCACGAGGTTTTGGTTGGTATTCCCATCAATTACTATGCCGTCGTAGACTATGATGGCGTTGCGAATATTGTCGATTCGATGGGCGGCGTGCCGATGGACGTTCCTATCGATATGCATTATCTTTCGGCGGAACAGAACCTGATTATTGATATAAATGCGGGGCAGCAGGTGCTCGACGGCAATCATGCCGTGCAGTATTTGAGATTTCGAAAGGGCTACGCGAATGGCGATCTCGGCAGGGTTGAGGCGCAGCAGGAGTTTGTGAAAAACGCTGCAAAGGAGGCTTTGGGCCTCAGTCTTCCATCGGTTGCGAAGAGTGTGGTCGAAAATGTGGATTCCGACATCACTTTGAGGGCTCTTCTCTATCTCGCGAAGAAGGCGAAGGGTATGAGTTTCGATAATGTGGACACGCATACGATCCCCGGGACAGGCGGGGGAATTGGCGGATTGTCGTTTTTCATCAGGGGTGATGATACGGAAATCGATGCTATGATTCGCGAATTTTATGGCGATCCGGCGAAGGCGAAACCTGCAGAGGACGCGAAGGACGGAGACGAAGCCGCTTCGGCTGATAGCAAGGCTGCCGCAGAATAGGGTTGTGTAAAGTTTATTTCTCTTGACCTCCATTAAATTGGGTGTTTTAATAATTCTATCATTTAAGTAATATTAAAGGAGGGATCAACATGGCAATTGACAAAAATGACAAGAGCAAGAAGCTAACCACTGCCGCCGGAGCTCCGGTGGTGGACAACACGAATTCAGTGACTGCCGGCGAGCGCGGGCCTATGGCACTCAACAATCCGTGGTTTCTTGAGAAGCTCGCACATTTTGATCGGGAGGTGATTCCTGAGAGAAGAATGCACGCGAAGGGCTCGGGAGCTTTCGGTACTTTCACCGTTACTGGCGACATTACTAAGTACACAAAGGCCAAGGTTTTTGACAAAATTGGCAAAAAGACTGACACGTTTGTCAGATTTTCTACCGTTGCCGGCGAGCGTGGTGCGGCTGATGCCGAACGCGACATCAGAGGGTTCGCCTGCAAGTTTTATACGGAGGAGGGCAACTGGGATGTGGTCGGAAACAATACGCCGGTCTTCTTCCTCAGAGATGGACTACGCTTTCCGGATTTGAACCACGCGGTCAAGCGCGATCCTAAGACAAATCTTCGCAGCGCGCAAAACAACTGGGATTTTTGGAGCAGTCTTCCCGAGGCACTCCATCAGGTGACTATCACGATGTCAGACCGTGGACTTCCCGCGACTTACCGTCATATGCACTGCTACGGCGAGCATACTTACAGCCTGATAAATGCTGCAAACGAGCGGGTTTGGGTCAAGTTCCATTTCCGCACTCATCAGGGAATCAAGAACCTTTCGGACGCGGAGGCGGCTGAGCTCGTCGGGCACGACAGAGAGAGTCACCAACGCGATTTGTTTGAATCCATTGAGAAAGGCGATTTTCCCAAGTGGACGCTTTCCATTCAGGTGATGAGCGAGGAGGAGGCAAAAGCCTACAAGGAAAATCCTTTTGACGTGACGAAGACTTGGAGCCAGAAGACATTTCCGCTCATAGAAGTTGGGGTGCTTGAGCTCAATCGCAATCCGGAAAATTACTTTGCCGATGTCGAGCAGGCGGCTTTCACTCCTGCAAACATCGTTCCTGGTATCGGGCTTTCACCTGACAAACTTCTTCAGGCTCGCATGTTTGTCTACGGCGATGCACACAGATACAGGCTCGGCGTGAACCACGATTCGATTCCGGTCAACAAGCCGCAGGTTCCCGTCCATGCGTATCATCGCGACGGGCAGATGCGTGTTGACGGAAACTACGGTGCAACTATAGGATATGAGCCGAACAGCTATGGCGAGTGGGCGGACAGCAAGGACACCGCGGAGCCGCCGCTCGAAATCCAGGGGCTCTATCAGGCTTACGAGCCCAAAGACGACCCGACGGATGATTGCTTCCAGCAGCCCTGCGATCTCTATCGTCTGATGACGGAGGATAAGAGAGCAATTTTGATAGACAATACCGCTCGCAATATCGATGGGGTTACGGAAAATATTCGGCTGCGGCATGCGGCACATTGCTATCTTGCGGATCCCGAGTATGGGACCAGAATTGCAAAGGCTATCTCCGTGGATTTGGACGAGGTTGTGCGGTTGTCAAAACTATCGCATGACGAGAGAATGAAGGCTACGAGCTTGGTTTAGCCTAAGCTGCTTGACGGCACACGTTTCCTTAGCCTACGCCGAGGTCGGTGTTGGCGATTAGAACTTCAATATTTGGGAGGCCCTTTATCTTCGGATAGAGGGTCTCTTTGAACCAGTGGTAGAGTTCCTCGTCCAGCCTCACTGATGTGGAGTTTGGGTTGAAGACGTTGACGCTGAAATACTCAAATAGGTCCGCAGCGATTTTGATGTCATCTTCGATGGACTCTTTTGTTTGCCCGTTTGTGCAGACTAGGAGGCAGACACCGTCGAAATCCTCTCTGATCTTTTCGGGTGTGATGTCCGGAAAGTCTTTGTTCATTTTCCTGCGATACTCGTCTCGGAAGCTTTCCACGCCCGTTCGGAATTTGATGGTTTGGCGCGGAAATCGATGTCTTATCTCATCTAGCCTGTCCACGTAGTGATAGTGGGTTTCGAACCAGATTGTGTGTATGCCTTTTTCGCTCGCGACCTTTTCTATGTAATCCATGGTCTGCTCGTCTATTTCGTGAACGGAGCCGGAATTGATGATGTCGAGTACGCCGGTCTTGCCCGTCACTTTGTCAAGCTCCTGCTTGTTGATGGCGAATGGGTTTTTTGAGACATCGTCCCAGTAATGGCAAAATGCGCAGCCCTTGTGAAAGCAACCCGTCCCTTGGAGGAGCAGGAATTCGCGTGGCATCGGTTTGTCCAATAAGGCGTATCTATTATCCATTAGAATTGGCGTCGCGTTTCTTGAGTTTGCCTATGACTAGGTAGGCTAGCGGTGTGCCTATCACGGCTTCTATCACTACCTTGACGGCGTATTGTATGCCTAGCATTATGAAGAAATCCTTCAGGTGAATGGTGCCGGCAAAGGCGATGATGAGGAATATTCCCGTATCAAATACGTAGCCTACCATTGAGCTTCCGATCGTCCTGATCCATAGAAAGCGGCCTTTTGTCCATTCCTTGATTTTGACCATCACGTAGGAGTTTGTCAGCTCGCCGCAGAGGAAGGCTATGAGTGAGGCTACCACTATTCTCGGGACGTAGGAAAATACCATGTCGTAGGAGTTTGCCATGCCGCTCGTGTAGTCAGGCGAGGGGAGCAGCACTCCTACGAAGGTCGCTATGACGAGAATGACGTTGCATGCGAAGGTGAGGAAGATGATTTTCCTCGCCGTTTTGAAGCCCCAGATTTCTGTTAGGACGTCGCCCAGTAGATATGAGATTGGGAAGGTGATTGTTCCGGCGTCAATCATGACGACTCCGAAGCCGCCGATGAGTTTGACCGCCATGATGTTTGCTGTCAGATAGCATGTTACCAAAATACATGAGATGATCACTAGGGGTGTGAAGTCATCCCGGTTTTTTGTGACAGGGTTTTCCGGTACCTGCATATTCATATGAGTAATCCTTTCTTTAATAGTCCGTGGCGGAGGCCCACCCAAAATGGGCCCCAACACCAAATGGGAATTTACATTAAATTGTTACAGCTGCGATTTACGAATTTTGGCAAACTCGCTTCGCTCGGACAATGACAAAATTTCGCGAAAATCACATCTGCACAATTTGTAAATTCAGCATTTGCCAAGGCTGCCCGTTTTGGGTGAGCCTCCGCCACTCCACATTATATGGACTTGTCTATCTCCTCGAATCCTCTTGCTTTCATTATTTGGTACACTAGGTGATATATTACCAGGGCTGCCACCGAGCCTATTGCTATGCCCGTCAGCTCGGAGCCTCCTATATTGAAGGAGAAGTTTGCTATTCCTATCACCAACGGAATTGCTGCTGTTGTGATGTTGATCGACTTTGAGAAGTCCACCTTGTTTTCGACCCAGATGCGGACGCCGAGCATGCCTATCATGCCGTATAAAAGAACCGTCGCTCCGCCGAGAACTCCGCCGGGAATCGAGGCGACCGCTGCACCAAACTTCGGGCAGAGGGATAGCAAGAGCGCACCTCCGCCGGCTACCCAATAGGCGGCTGTGGAGTATATTTTCGTTGCCGCCATGACGCCGATATTTTCAGCGTAGGTGGTCGTTCCTGAGCCGCCGCCGAGTCCGGCAAGGGTTGTGCCGAGACCGTCTGCGAACAGGGCTCTACCGATGTATTTGTCAAGATCCCTGCCGGTCATGCTCGCTACCGACTTGATGTGTCCGATGTTCTCTGCGATGAGGACTAAGACCACAGGCAGGAACATGCCGAGTATCGCCGGATTGACGTGCGGTGCTGTGAACTCGGGAAGACCGAACCACGCCGCGTCGTGAACAGCCGTGAAATCGACTTCACCCCTGATGATTGCTGTGATGTATCCGATGATGACGCCGATGAGAATCGACAGGCGGCCTATCATTCCTTTGAATATCGCCGTGATAAGGACTATCGATGTGAGAGTAACCAAGGCGGTAACGGGTGCGACCACGAAATTGTTGTAGGCAGCCGGTGCCAAGTTGAATCCGATGAGGGCAACTATCGTGCCGGTTACTACCGGAGGCATGAGGATGTTGACCCATCTTGAGCCGACCTTCATGACGATGAGGCCGATGATGGCAAGCAGCAGTCCTGTCGCGAAAATTCCGAAAACGGCGGTGCCCATATTCCCACCTGCCGACGCGGCAAGTATCGGGGATATGAATGCAAAACTTGAGCCTAAATAACTCGGTACTTTATTTCCTGTAATGAGTAGAAATGCGATTGTAGAAATTGCTGAAAAGAAAAGTGTAGTTGCTGGCGGGAAGCCTGTAAGAAGTGGAACGAGGAAGGTTGCTCCAAACATTGCGACTATGTGCTGTAGACCTATGCTGACCGTTCGGCCCCAACTCAGCCGCTCCTCGGGCAGTACCGTCTCGCCGGGTTTGATGGTTTTCCCATCTCCGTGAATTGTCCAGATTTTGCTCATAAACTCTCTCCTCCAATCTGACTATCTGCAATTATGTTTCACAGTATTGTATAATAAACGCCCGAAATGGGCAAGGGATTACACAAGGGGACGTTTCGTTTGTGTAAATTCCGGCATCAATTGAGCCCCTACGGCAATTTCACATCCACAATCAAATGGTCGGGCATAGTTTCTTGACTAAAGAACATGATCGTATACCAAGGCAGGTATGTGATTTTATTCGTACTTTGAATATTTCCGTCACAGAAGACATAAGCATGCTGTATATCCCAATCGCCTACATCAAGGACATTATTTATCGCGGAATGAATTGTATAATCAACACCTGATTTGATTTCTGTCAAAATGATTTCTGCACCCCGCTGAAGGACAAAATCTATTTCACCAATTCCCTTTTTGTTCATATAGCGTAGCTCAAAATTGGCGGATGTAAGTAATTGGGCAAAGGTATTCTCCAAAATGCTACCCATATTGACATCCAAATCGCCTGCCAGTATCGAAAACTGTACATTCTCCATGCTTGCGGCGCATAGCAGACCCGTATCTGAAAGATAAAGCCTGAAAAGACTGCTTTTTTCGTTTAGCATCAGTGGTGCTTTTGGTTCGGTTATGTTGTAACACGGAAGTGCCACCCCTGCATCTTTGAGCCATAAAAAACTGCTTTCATAGCGATTCATTCTTGCGGATTTGCTGATGTCCGACAACATAAATCGACGATTTTGGGTATTCAGCTCAGCGGGAATACGATCGAAAATATCCTTGATTCGATTTTTGCTTTCCTTGGAATATTTTGTGATGTCCTGCCTGTAAAGGGAAAGAATATCCTTTTGGAGCTTCACAACTTCACCTATATCATGCGTATCGACAAATTTTTGTACGACCTCGGGCATCCCGCCTACAATGACATAGTAACGAAAAAGAGTCATCATCGTTTGGTGCACCGCTTCATTCACCGGCTCTTTGTGCTCATACGCATTCTTTATGGTTGCCAAAGTACCCGTCGGTACACCGTTTGCCAAAGAGAATTCCTCAAAGTCCATTGGATACATTTGCAAAATTTCCTCGTAGCCCACGGGATAAGAAGGTACTTCCTTGTAGTTCACACCAAGTAAAGAGCCTGATTCAATGTAATCAAAGCGTCCATCCTCAACCAAAAATTTAATAGCTGTCCGAGCGTTTGGGCACTCTTGAATTTCGTCCAAAAATACCAATGTCTTCCCCTGCACAAGCGGTTTTCTAAGATATGCCGTCAATCCTACAATCAAGGTCTCGATATCCAGATTGCCTGAAAAAATCGCCGCCGCTTTTGGCTGTGTGATGAAATTTATCTCCAAAAAGTTGTCGTAATTGCTTTCGCCAAACTTGCGAATTAGATAAGTCTTACCGATTTGGCGCGCTCCTGTCAAAAGGAGAGCCTTTTTCAAATTCGAATTTCTCCATTTGTTGAGTTCGTCGTAAATTTTTCGATAAAGCATTGCAATTCCTCGCTAATCAGAAGATTGTGTAACGTTTTTCCACCCAAAATAAAGCAATTTGTAACGTTTTTCCACCAAAAACAGCACAGTTTTGTAACGTTTTTCTAAGTATAGCAACAATAATGCGTAACTGTCAACCATCTAAAAGGTAGGCGGATTGACCACAGACGTGAGGAGGTGTAAAATCAGCACTTGAGATGTAAATAGATGAAAACGGCAGTATTTTCCCCCTGAAATTCGTCAAAGATGATGACAGAGCGGGGACATGGGGAGTAATTAGTGGAAAAGAACGAAATTGTTGAATTAGCTGAGAGGGCAATCAAAGGTGACAGGGACGCCTTTGAGGATATTTGTCGCGAAAAACGTCGCAACATGATATTTGTTGCCATGACGATACTTGGCAATTATGAAGACGCCGAGGATGCAGCGCACGAGGCTATCATCAAGATGTACAAGGGCATCGGAAAGTTGCGCGATCCTGCGGCAATAAACGCATGGATTGAACGCATCGTTCGAAATGAAAGCATTACTCTATATAGATCAAAAGCGAATCGGCGGGACGATGTTGACATTGAGGATGAGGATATAAGCCTTGCCATAGCCGACGACGACAGAGATTTTTTGCCCGAAGCCTATATTGAAGATTCGCAGCTGAGGGAAAACCTCTACCGGACGGTGATGTCCCTGTCGCTCGCGAAACGTGAAGCCGTCATCATGTATTACTATGAGGGACTGAGCTACAAGGAAATAGCGGAGATCACGGGAACTTCGCCCAAAACCGTATCAACAAATCTTATGAAAGCGAGAATTGCGTTGAAGAAAAAATTGACAAATCCGAAAAACGAGGCGAACGCGGCGGTGCTCGGAGAATCTGGCACAGCGACGACCTTGGGCAAGGCACTTGCCGCCCAGTCCGTCAGTAGCGTATCCGATGCGAAGTTGGCACTCTTCGACCAGAAGTGGTTGGCGTCAATCAAGGGTGTAGCGGTTTCAACGCCCGTGAAAGCCGGTTTTCTGAAAGGACTTTTTGCCGGTACCTCTATGAAAATTGCCGTGGCAACAATCGCCTTGGTCTCTGTTACAGCAACTTCAGCGGTAGTAATAGACGGGGCGCACGACATTGCCCCACCTGTTCAAACAGCCTCGGCAAGAGAAATCGTATTTTACGGTAACGACTGCGAATGTGGGCATATCAATCCATATCACGTAGACGTTTCCGATATATCCGAAGGCGACGGAGACCCGATATGGGAGATCCAGCCCGAATCCGGCGGAGCGGCGATTTTCACTGGGAGTAGCTCCGAAGTTGACGCCGAGCTGAAAGCCTTGGCCGCAGAAGACCAAGACGGCGGCTACATTCTGAAATGCAAATTCCCGAACAAAAACAACGGAGAGGTCGCCCTAGAGCGAACCTTCGTGATAGGAGACTACAAAGGCGACGCCAGCTGAGATTACACAAGGCAATAAAAATATTCAAATTTTGTAAATAAATGGTTGCAATGGTCAAAATTGTGGTATACTTCTATTTGGCTACCGCTTAGCGGTTTCGTTCACTTTCCGAAAGGGGGTGACGCATATGGTTGAATTTGTGACTTATGGCGACTTGTTCGCTTTTGCACTTGTTATCATTGCTGTTGTCGCCCTGTCACTGGACAGGCGTAAATAACACGAGACCGCCTCATCAATTTTGATGTAGACGGTCTCGTGTTCTAATAACTTTTTAGGAACGATACCGCCGTGACAAAGCGGTAGCCCTTTGTTCTTTTTAGTATAACACCACGTTCGAGTAAGTCAAATTGTAAATTTCTTAGGTTTTTTTTGGGAAACGGCAGTATTTTTGTTTTTAGTGCGTCTAAAGTATGTCGGGCTTTTGATATTGGGGAAATTTGGGGACTTCATAAGAATTTTACTAAAATTTTTCCTGATTTATGTTTAAAGTCCGGAAAATTGGGTATAAGTTAAGTATACACCTTAATAATGTGAGTCGTATTTTTTAGTTTTAATTTTAGAAAGCGGGGAAGAAAGAATGAAATCTATCAGTAATAGTAAGGTCTTTGGC
>JAISKC010000012.1 GCA_031261345.1 Eubacteriales Family XIII. Incertae Sedis bacterium
GACCGAACATTTTCAGTTTGGTTGTTTTGGGGAAACTTCACGAGAAATTTACAAGAATTTCTTCAAATCTATGTTTCAAACTCAAAAGTTTGGGTATATATATAGTAATGGGTAGTAAAACACGGGCGACCGTGTTTGAAGATAAAGTTATAGCTCAGGTTGTTTAATTAGTTATAGTAACAGTAATAGTTTTGCCATAGCGATGGCGATAGAAATTCAGGGGGTAAAGAAATTGAAAGAGAAGATGAAATCTACGAATAGTTTGAGAGGGCGCCTTATGAGCGGGAAGAAGGGTATAGCGATACTGCTAACTCTTGTAATGCTCATGACGATGGTTCCGAGCCTAGCATTTGCTGGCACGGACGCCCTTTATGGGGGGGGGATTTAGCAACTCAGGTAAATTCTGACAACCCCGATAGCGATAATTCAGCCGGTGATGAGGGCTGGATTGCGGGTCAAGCCCGCAATGACGGGGATAACTCTGTCATTCCGGCCCCCGAGCCGGAAACCACTGACGATAATTCCGCCGTTCAACCACCCCGTCAGTCTTCGACTGACACCCCTCCAACGGAGGGGAATAAGAATCCAATACAAGAGAATAATGACGAATATATACCTTTTTCTGAAAAGGTTGGTTCTCCTGTTCCCAAGCCGGAACCCACAGACCTTGAGCTTGGTGCTCTTGGCGTTGATGAAATTTCGACGCTTGATGTGGCGGCTAGTACGGCTACATTTGGCAGCACTGCAATTACAACAGGTATAGACACATACAATACCGATGTAAATAAGGCATATGCAACTCCAGAGAATTTAAGTATCACGGCAAATTTTGATGACAACAGTGATACGGGCAAAAAAATAGTCATCACTCTTGCACCGGGACTCGGAATTGCCTCGGCACCCGGTTTGACAGGTACAACTGCTTCAAACAACTGGTCATGGGAAGGCTTTAGTGATATAAATTCGCCCTATTACAACAAGCTAACCGGTGCAACCTATACCGCAGCAGGAGCCTACAATGTTGGCACCAACAGCGCGGGTGCCGTCAAATACAATCCAACCGCAGGTAAGCTTACATATAACGTAGCACCCGGACAGACATCGCTTACAGTCGGTTTAACACTTAAAGGTGACAGCCCGTTTTTGATTGCAACATCGGAGTTGACATTGCAAGATTTGATAACTATAGAGGTTAAGGACAGCGTGGATACGTTTACTTTACTAACGCTTGATAACTATGTAATTGCAGCTGAACACCCCGATTGGCCTCGAGTTTATAATGGTGGGAGCCTTAGCTCCGTTGCACTAGGTGCAACATATTCAAAGGTTTTGACTTTTTCTCCTAAAATATGTTCGGCGACAAATGGTACAGAAACTACACCCGCAAAATTTTTCTCAACGGGTGCAATATTGAAGTATCTTATCCCCAAAGAACTTGGTGTGACCGGTGTTGATTTCGCAGGAAGTGTAGTTGAATCTGCTTTTAATAGTGCTAGTGTAACGCAAAACTATAATGCGACTCATGACTTATTAACAGTCAATCTCGATTCATTTGTGCTTAACGATAGTACTGCTGTTAGTTTCAAATTTGTAGGGAAAGTAACTGACAATGCAGAAATCAAGAATTATTCAATATCGGCATTAAATGCCGTAGCAACTTTCAATCTGCCAAATGGTTCGACAATCACAAAATTTCCGGGATATGGTGGGATTCCTATAATAAGCATTTTGGCAAACTCAGATTTGTTTACATATGCTGCATTGGCAGCTCCATCAATACATTCCTCAAATGTCGGAAGTCCTGCTACAAATATTCCATTGGGAGGATTTGGGCTGCGCAATCAAAACATCAGTACAATTGATGGCAAACGGCTGAGAATGGAAACTAGTTCTTCTGCGATAAAAGTTACGGCTGTGCGTCTTATATCAGGTCCAGCCGGCGCAAAAGACATAGTTGTTCATACAGATGGTGAGCACAACCCTATCTATATTGCTTCAAAAATAGGAGATGCAGTATCTGGCAATGCTGTAAATACACAGATACTTACTGCTTCTGAACTTGGTCTTGCTGCGAGCGAATCCATTACCTCTGTTGAGTATACTTTGGGTGCCATACCTTCAGCGTATGTGGCAGATGCGTCAATGAATTCTCTTTTGGGAATCTCCAGTGGCAATGGGAATTACTTTGTACCCTCATTCTATGGTCGGTTACTGTCGGCTACAAATTACCAGATGAAGGCAACGATTTTGACTCCAACGACGGCAAATCCTGCATACAACAATGAGGCACATTGGACGGTAAACGTTTCAGAAACAAGAACTGAGACAATTACAATAGATAATACTAACCATCTATACATCAACATACTTAACAGTGGTTCACCTATGACGTCAACACTGGTTGCAGGCAACGAATCAAAAGCATATTATTGGGATTTCGGTACGGAGGCCTATCGTCGTTGGACAAATAATGCTTATGCCAACGAGGGATTTACCGCTTATGTGCGTGAAGCTTCAGGGCTATATGTTGATCCTGCGACAGTCAAAGCAACATATGATGGGGTCAATTATCCATATGATCGGGTTGTAACCGATAATAGTGGTGCTAAAGTGTATGTTATTCATTTGCCCGAAGCAGTATTTGGGGCGTTTGATGAAAACCTTACCAAATATTCAGATGTTCGTGTTTTTGCGAATATTTCGGCATTGAGTTCGGCTCCATCCGGATCTGTGGAAATGAAAGACATATTTATGCTATCTAGCGATGAATACGTATCAAATCCATCCGGTTATGTCGTTGGCTCACAGAAATCAGGTGCTTTTGGTTCAGACAGTTTTGGTATATTGCCGGCTACAGGTGCAGTTTCTGCGGACACAACACTTGACCTATGGAAACCGACACCTGCCAATAACTATATTTCTATCGAGGGGCGCAAAGATATACTCGTGTCAACTTATGCAGGTAAAGGTGATGGAAACTGGTTTTCTTACAACAGCGCAAACCCGGCATCTGTAATAGGTTTAAATACCAAATTGCCGGCTCGTTATCAGGTGAAAAGTACAAACAACTCTGGTGTTGTTGCCGAAAATGGCTATACGGCTCTTATTCCTATTCCGAAAATAGGAGAAAATACTGATAATAATGAGGTGCAAACCGAAGACTTTACTTGGTCGCTTTATCTCAACGATGAACTTGGATTGAGTAGTAGTGATTATGATGTGTATTATGCCACAAGCTATGAATTGACTACGGGTTCAGCGAATTGGAAAAATTGGGAAGATGTAGTGGCGAACAAAGCCAATATCCGTATGATTAAGGTTGTCTACAAGAAATCAATGGCAGTTGGTGCTACAGATATTTTTGACTTTGCTATTGGTGTGCCACAAAATCAGGCTGAAGCTACAGCAGCTAAGGACAAGGTGAATATTTATTCGTCCTATATCTACAAAGATATCCCGGGTGTTTCTTCTGGCTATTCTGCATCTACTCCTGTCGCCCTGAAACTTGCGACCGGTGTTGTAAGCGGTAAGGTTCAATTGGACGTAGATCGAAGCGGAACTGTTACCAGTGACGATACTGATTTAGGCGGTATAACAGTAAATGCTTATGAAAAAGATGCGGAGCGTATTCCGGCGAATATCATCGACACTGCAGATACAAAAACGGATGGAAGTTATCAGCTATTCCAACTCGATAGCGGTCAGCATGTAGATATTGAGTTTGTGAATAATGGCAATGCTACTACACCTTATAGATTCGTATTGCCTTCAGTTGGTGCAAATAATGCGAACGTATACATTAATGACATTGAGCCTTCACACGTAACACAATCGATAAACGTGAATGCGCTAATTCAAGAGCCCTATACTGTAACTTTCCACCCAGAAGGCGGCACACCTGCCCCTGATGCACAGAAGGTTTACACGGGTGCGAAGTATGTGGGTTCTGCGCCAACCGTGAACAAGAGAGGTTTTGATTTTGGCGTATGGAAGGCTGGTTCAACAGGCGGCTCTACATGGGATCCCACTGC
Source organism: Eubacteriales Family XIII. Incertae Sedis bacterium (assembly GCA_031261345.1). Lineage (GTDB taxonomy): Bacteria > Bacillota > Clostridia > Peptostreptococcales > Anaerovoracaceae > JAISKC01. The sequence goes on from JAISKC010000012.1 coordinate 4,032, forward strand.
GAATGTTACATCAGATTTGGATATCTATGCTACATGGAATATAGAGACATATGACATTGGTTATACGTTGAATGGTGGATTGCAGGCGATTGGGAATACTCATCTGGACTACAATGTAGAAACGGAAACGTTCACACTTGATGACCCGTCAAAGACTGGCTATGACTTCAATGGTTGGACAGCCACAGGCGGAATTACTATTGTATCCCCCACAAAGTCACCATCAGTTCCGAAAGGAACGATTGAGGACATCGACTTTGAGGCTCACTGGACACCTACGAATTACACTATCAGCTACGAGCTTGACGATGGCACGAATACGGAAGCCAATATTGCGAAGACCGGCTATACCATCGAATCGGAGCAGTTCAGTATCGAAAATATCGAAAAGACTGGATATGACTTTGATGGTTGGACAGCTACAAGCACGGACGGAACGTTTAAGATTGAAGCGGCTTCGACATCTGCGAGCGTGCCAAAGGGTTCGACTGGCAACATCACTTTCGTTGCACACTTTACGCCTAAGAATTACAGTATCGGATACGAGCTTGACAGTGGCATAAATACAGAAGCCAATATTGCGAAGACCGGCTACAACATCGAATCGGATCAGTTCAGTATTGACGATATCGAGAAGCGTGGCTATACGTTCAATGGCTGGACAGCTACAAGCACAGATGGAAGTTTTGCCATCGCGTCTCCAACGGTGTCAGTCAGCGTTCCCAAGGGTTCAACCGGCAATATCACCTTCATTGCAGACTTCACGATTGCGGATTATACAATCAGTTACGAGCTTGACGGCGGTGTTAACGGCGTTGGCAATTCGGGTGGCTATGTCGTAACGGATACTCCGAAATCCATTGCAGACGCTACCAAAGATGGATATGTCTTCACGGGTTGGACATCTTCTGAGCTTGGAATAAACACGGCTACAAAGGGCGTGAGTATTCCTGAGAACACTATTGGAAATATCACACTTACTGCACACTTTGCAGGTATCTTGAAGGTCAGTGCGAGCAATGTTTCGGTTTCATTTGACGGTAATGCACATGGAATTTCGGGTGTAGTTGCCAAGGTGGCTTCATCTATGGCTCCTTCGGACACGGCTATTTCTTACAGCGATTCAAAGAATGGCACGTATAGCACTACAGCACCTACATTCAAGGATGCGGGGACCTACACGGTCTACATCAAGGCTACTCATACGGATACGGCGAACTATGTCAATAGCGCTGTCATCAGCAAGACTGTGACTATCTCAAAGCGCGCTATCGCTGTGAAGCCTGTTGACGCGGAGAAGGTCTACGATGGAAGTGAACTGACTCATGCGGACGTCGAGCTTGTTTCTGGCACGCTGGTCAATGGACACAATATCGATGTTAGCAAGGCTACTTTCACGGGTTCACTCACGGAAGTTGGCACGGCTACTGGCACGGTATCAGGCGTGGAAATCAGCGGCGGTAACACTGGCAATTACGATATCGCTTATGATGAAGGAACTCTGACTGTTACTGCACCTGACAACGGCGGTGATAATGGCGACGGCGGCGGCGATAATGGCGGTGGTGATAACGGCACTGGCGGACAGAACGATGGAAATGACGACAATACCGTCGTGGACGAGCCCAAGGAGCCTAAGGTAGATACACCAAAGCCTGCTACGACAAACACTAAGGTTACTCGGACTCCTGCTCCTGCTACACCTGCGACGGCACAGGCTACGATAGCTGCGGCGGCTGCAGAACAGGGCATACCGACATTCGGTATCGGCGGTAATGATATTCCGCTCGTTGCACCCTTTGGAGTTGACTCATGGTCGCTCGCAAACCTGCTATTCATGATTGCAACATTGGTCTTTGCCATTTACACGACTATAGCTGTGGCAAGACGCAGAAAGTATGTCTATGAGATGGGCGAGGACTCCAAGGCCAATCCGAGATATGGACTGTTTGCAATCACTATCGCAATGGCGATTGCCTCGGTTGTCCTGTTCTTCACGACACAGGATTTGACACAGGGCATGGCTCTTGTAGATGTCGTTTCACCTGAATTTGTGGTGGCCCTCGCGGTGAATGTCATCGCTGCAAAGAAGGTTTTGCCGAAGATTGACGGTAGTTTGATCTAAGGATAACGGACCTGCGGATAGCACGATAGTAGACCGACAGAAGAAAGGCACGGTTTCGAAATGAGACCGTGCCTTTTTCTCTAAAATGGCAACACAAATCTGCTATAATTGATGACATGGAAAATAAGACTTATTACATAATCACGCTTGGGTGCCAGATGAACGAGAGGGATTCGGAAAATGTTGCCGGAATTCTTTCTGATATGGGGTATTCAGAGGCGACGGCGAGGGAAAATGCCGGCATCATCATAGTGAATACTTGCAGTGTTCGGGAAAATGCGGACAACAGATTTTTCGGCATACTCGGGCAACTGAAGAAGATAAAGGAAAAGGCTCCTGAGACCATCGTCGGCGTATGTGGCTGTATGATGCAGCAACAGCAAATTGTTGACAAGGTCAGGGAAAAATATTCGTGGGTGGATCTCGTATTCGGGACGCACAATATTCATATGCTCAGTGAACTTTTAGGGAATATCATAGCGGAGCACAGGAAAATAGTCAGTATACTTGGCGGCTCTTCCGAAATCGTCGAGGGCCTGCCTTCAAAGCGGATGTTTCCTTTTAAAGCCTATGTCGATATCATGCACGGCTGCAACAATTTCTGTACTTACTGTATCGTGCCTTTTACCAGAGGGCGGGAGATCAGTCGCAGTCCGGGGAATATTGTCCGCGAAATTGAAAACCTTGTGAAGGACGGCGTGCTTGAGGTAACGCTTCTCGGGCAGAATGTGAATTCGTATGATGGTCAAAAAGGCGTTTCGCAAACAGGGGACGCCCGTGTTGGATTCTCTGAGCTTCTTCAAATGATAGAAAACGTGCAGGGGCTTGAGAGGGTGCGTTTCATGACTTCCCACCCAAAGGATTTGGATGATGAGACAATTGCCATTTTTGGAAATAAAAATTCCAATCTTTGTCCGGGGGTTCATCTTCCCGTGCAGTCCGGTAGTAGCCGCATACTTGAGGCGATGAATCGCAGGTATACCAAAGAGGATTACTTGCTGCTTGTTGAAAAACTCAGAGCTGCAAATCCCGATATAGTGATTACTACGGATTTCATAGTTGGATTTCCGGGTGAAACGGAGGAAGATTTTGATGAGACGATTGACCTCATCGAGAAGGTTCGCTACGACTCGGCCTTCACTTTCATCTATTCGCCGAGATTCGGGACGCCGGCTGCAAAGAGCAAGGATCAGGTGCCGGAGGATGTCAAACATGAGAGGTTCAACCGCATGGTCAAACGCCTGAACGAAATCACGCTTGAGAAAAACAAATTGTATCTCGCGCGCGAAGAGGAAGTTTTGGTGGAGGGTGTGAGCAAGACGAACGCCCAAATGCTTCAGGGGAGGACCCATGGGGGGAAACTCGTTAATTTTCCCGGAGAAGTCGGGATTGCGGGTCATACCCCGTTGGGGCACATTGCCCGCAATGACAGCAGCGGAGCAGAGTCGCTCATTGGCAGGATTGTGCCTGTCAGGATAGTGGATGTGAACACGTTTAGTTTTATAGGAGAGATGGTGTAATGGATAAAAATCAGGTTGAATATTATTTGAAAAAGGACCACAAAAAGGAGCTTGAGCTCGCACGGGAGAGGGTTTCAGAGGTTACGAAGCCCACGCCGCTGATCTACAGCGATTTTTATAGCGGCGAGCACGATTGCGAGGTCTACATCAAACCCGAAAACCTTCAGACGACGGGCTCATTCAAGATAAGAGGAGCGTATAACAAAATCGCGGCCCTAGGCAAGGACGAAATCGCCAAGGGTATCATCTCGGCATCGGCTGGGAATCACGCTCAGGGCGTTGCATTTTCAGCTGAAAAGCGAGGCGTGCCTGCCACTATCGTCATGCCGAATATCACGCCGCTTCTTAAGGTCGATGCGACGAAAGCCTATGGCGCGAACGTCCTCCTCTACGGAGATGTTTATGACGAGAGCTATAACAAGGCTATCGAGGTTTCTGAACAGAATGATATGACGTTCATTCACCCGTTTGACGATTATGACGTCCTCGTTGGGCAGGGGACTATCGGTTTTGAAATACTTGAAGAGCTTCCCGACGTAGACGAAATACTAGTTCCCATCGGCGGTGGTGGGCTCATCTCCGGCCTTCTCCTCTCTATCAAAACCTTAAATCCGAACGTCAAGGTAGTAGGTGTCATTCCCGAAGGTGCGCAGGCTATAAAAGATTCGCTCAAGGTGGGGCACGCCGTCAGGGCGAACAAAATCCAGACCTGCGCGGAGGGCGTTGCGGTCAAACAGCCCGGCGATCTCACCTTCTCCATCATAGAAAAACACGTGGACGACATCATTACCGTCAGTGAAAAAGACATCATGGAAAACATCTTGCTCATGATGGAAAAGCACAAGCTGGTAACAGAAACTGCCGGCGTTGTCGCCCTTGCCGGTGTGAAAAAACGTGCCGAGAAGGGGAAGAAGATAGTCTGTCTCATCAGCGGAGGCAACATCGACACCGTTACCATCAGCTCAATAGTCGAGCAGGGCATGATCAGCCGCGGCAGGATAATGTGTTTCTCCGTGGAACTTCCCGACAAGCCTGGCCAGCTCGTGCAGGTCGCAACCCTCCTCGCAAGGGAGGGCGCAAACGTTATCGAACTCGTGCACAATCAGTTCAAGGCACTCGATCGTTTCTCGGACAAGGTGGCGCTCGAGGTTACGGTCGAGACGAACGGGGCGGCACACATAGACAAAGTTCTAGCGGCTTTGGCGGAGGAAAATTTCTTGGTAAGAAGAATCTACTGATAGCTTTGCCAAGGATAAGTCTGCCATGATATAATTAATATAAGTTTACATATATTGCACAAGGAGGATTATATGAGCGTTAAAATTCTTACAGAATCTACTTATGAGCAGGAAATTTCGTCCGGCGCAGTCGTTGTTGATTTTTATGCGGATTGGTGTGGCCCATGCAAGGCTATGGCCCCTATATTTGAGGAACTTTCAGGCGACTATGAGGGCAAAATCACCTTTGCGAAAATCAATGTTGACGAGAACAAAAACGTCGCTATTGCGAACAAAGTGATGTCAATCCCGACTTTGCTCATCTTCAAGGATGGCGAGCAGATTGACAGGTCAACGGGGTCACTTTCAAAGGATCAGCTTGAAGCTAAAATAGCCGGTCTGATTTAAGCCTCTTGATTCAGTTTGTAACTTCACACGTTTCCGTCACCCTGCTTTTTTGGTTACTCTACATCTTTGATTTTCTTGTAGCAGCGACGGTAGTTTTTCTTGAAAGAAAGGATCCTGCTGCAACCATAGCATGGGTGACAATCATTTTTGCACTTCCCGTCGCGGGAGTTGTCATATATTTTCTGCTGTCTCACAATATTGCGCGAAAGAGAATATATAAGGTTTCCGATCACGAAATGAAGGTCATCAGGGAGCCGCTTCAAAAGCAAATTTCCGAAATGAGAAGTGATGGATATAAGTTTGAGAGTAGATCGCAGGAAAAGTGGCAGAGTCTCATACACCTGAATCAGACATTGGGAATGGCCTATCTCACTCAGGACAACGATATAAGGCTGATCACAAACGGCGAGGATCTGTTCGAAAATCTACTGAAGGACATCGACGAGGCAAAGAGTTTCATCAATATCGAGTATTTCATCATCAAAAATGACGACACGGGGAAGGATCTTTTGAGTCATCTTACGGCGGCAGCGAATAGGGGACTGTCGGTCAGATTGCTCGTAGATGCCCTCGGAACGAGAAGGCTCGACAAAAAACATCTGCTTGAATTTCAGCGTGCAGGCGGAAAGTTCGCCACCTTCTTTCCGCCCAAGTTCAAGTATCTCAATCTGAATTTCAACTACAGAAATCACAGGAAATTGGTGATCATCGACGAGGTGATAGGCTACCTCGGCGGTTTCAATATCGGGGACGAATACCTTGATAAGAAGAAGAAATTCGGGAAGTGGAGGGATACCCACATCAGGATTGGCGGCGAGTCCATCGTTGATATGAACGCAAGGTTCATACTCGATTGGCGGCTTGCTTCTAAGGAAGAATACTCGCTGACGCGCACCTTTTATGAGTTTGCGCAAAGAGGCGACAAGGCGGCGGTGCAGATAGTCTCCTCCGGTCCGGACTCATACAGGGAAGAGGTGAAGCACGCCTATCTCAAGATGATAAGCTACGCCGAGGAGAGTATTTATATTCAGACCCCTTACTTTGTGCCCGACAGAAGCATTTTTGATGCTCTGCTGAACGCCGCTAGATCAGGCGTCGATGTCCGCATCATGATACCTTCCATAAGAGACCACATCTTCGTCTACTGGGCGACGCTGTACTATTGCGGACTGCTACTCGCGGCGGGAGTTCGGATTTTCATCTATGAAGGCGGCTTTCTTCACGCGAAGACTTTGACGGTCGATAGCGAGGTCTGCTCTGTTGGGTCCGCCAACTTTGACATAAGAAGTTTTCGCCTGAATTTTGAGACAAACGCGTTCATCTTCGACGCCGAGGAGTCGGATAGAATGGGGAAAATCTACGAAGAAGACATCACGGATTGCAGGGAGCTCACAAAGGAGGCGTACGAGGCAAGGCCTGTTCACATCAAAATCAAAGAGAATATTGCCAAACTTCTATCGGATATATTATGAGTAATATGGATAAGAGAATTTGTGAGAGGGAAACGGAGAGCGTTTCATTGCCGCAGGGTGATGTCCATTTGGCGAGACCTTCGGTGCTTCTTCACAGTTGTTGCGGACCCTGCAGCACGGCGGTCATTGAACGCCTAGCTGAAAGATACAGGATAGTAATTTTCTTTTACAATCCCAACATCGACGATGAAGAGGAATATAAAAGGCGGCTGAAAGCACAGGAAGATTTTGTGAAACAATACAATGCTTCGATAAATTATCACGAACCCATTACTATAGTGAGGGGAAATTGGAATTCGAAAGCCTTTCATGAACGGTCGAAGGGACTGGAAGACGAACCGGAAGGTGGCAAAAGATGTAGACTCTGCATCGAGCAGCGCATGGAAGTTACAGCCGAATACGCGGCTATGAACGGCTTCGAAAATTTCACGACGACCCTATCCGTAAGCCCACACAAGGATTACGAAATGATACTCTCCATCGGACGCAATCTCGCAGCGAGATTTGGAATCAACTTTGTCAATGAAGATTTCAAAAAGAAAAATGGATTTCTGAGGTCCATCGAACTTTCAAAGGCACACGAACTTTACCGGCAAAATTACTGCGGTTGCAACTATTCGAAACGCACGGTGGAGCCTTCAGAGGTGCCAGAATGAAGTATGTCGGGGTGGTGATCGAAACCAAGAGCGACAGTGTCGATAAACTTTTCACATACAAGACGGATATTGACGACATAAAGATCGGGACAAAAGTTCGGGTGTTTTTTGCCGGACAAGGCGAGAGGGCCAAAAAGGTCGGCTACGTTTTCGAGGTCAGTGATGAGCTTCCGAAAGGTCTCGAAGGCGTTACAATCAGGAGCATTGGCGAGGTCATTCCTGAAACGTCTCTTTGCCCCGATACGATTGGTATCTGCCTCTGGATGCGGGAGCGGTATTTTTGTAGATACATAGACGCCGCGAACTGTTTTGCACCGTTCGGCAAGCCGTCAAAAACCGGAAAGAAACGGGTGCCTGACAAGGACGGAGCCACCAAGGACGAGCAGAGACCCTATCTCACAAATGAGCAGAAGCGTGCTGTTTCTGTGATAGAACCGTCGGTGAAAAAGAAAGAGTATCAGACGTTTTTGGTCGAGGGAGTAACGGGGAGCGGAAAGACGGAGGTTTACCTGAATATTTGCGAGCAGGTGGTGGGTTCGGGACGGCAGGTGATCATGCTCGTTCCGGAGATAAGTCTCACGCACCAGACGGTGGAGCGAACCATCAGCAGATTTGGGCATGAGCGGGTGGCCATACTCCACAGCAAGCTCACCGCGGGCGAGCGTTATGACGAATGGATAAGAATAAAAAAGGGCGAGGTGGATATCGTCATTGGGGCGAGGTCTGCAATCTTCGCCCCCTTTGACAATATCGGCGCAATCATTCTCGACGAGGAGCACGAGGCCACCTACAAATCCGAGCAGATACCAAAATATGATGCGGTGGAAGTTGCCATAAAGAGAGCCTCCGCCGGAAATGCAATTTGCGTGCTCGGCAGTGCGACACCTTCCATTATTTCAAGATATAGAGCACAGAGCGGACTTTACGAGCACGTCGTCCTCACGAAGAGATTCAATACGACGCCGCTGCCATCGATAGAGGTTGTGGACATGCGAAAGGAGATGCTCAAAGGCAATTTGGGGATTTTCAGCGAGAGTCTTTTCGGAAAGATGAATGCGAGCTTGGCTTCCAGAAAGCAGGTGATGCTGTTTCTGAACAGGAGGGGTTACTCAAACTTCGTTTCATGCAGGAGTTGCGGCTATGTGATGAAATGTCCGACCTGCGGTATATCGCTCACTTATCACAAAAAGGAAAATAAAGCCATCTGCCATTTTTGCGGAAAGGGCTTTGATATTCCCGATATTTGTCCATCGTGCGGCAAGGAGAAGCTACGGCTTTTCGGCGTCGGTACGGAGCAACTCGAAGAACTCACAAAAAAGGCTTTTCCAGAAATGGAAATCGCCCGCATGGACGTTGATACGACCAGCAAAAAGGGCAGTGGTCAGAAAATTCTAAAGGACTTTGCAAAGGGAAAGATAGACATTCTCATCGGCACGCAGATGATAGCGAAGGGGCTCGACTTTGCAGGAGTCAACCTTGTAGGCATCATCGCCGCGGACGTGAGCCTCAATATTCCTGATTTTCGGTCGCCGGAAAGGACGTTTCAGCTCATCACGCAGGTGGCGGGGCGTGCCGGTAGGAGAGACGAGCAGGGTGATGTGGTCGTCCAGACTTTTGTTCCCGACAACTACGCAATTGAGGCTGCAAAGACGCATGACTTCGAGGGATTTTACAATGCCGAACTCTTCATCAGAAAGCAGCTCAACTATCCGCCTATGAGCGATATTCTGCGCATTGTCATATTTGCGGAGAAGGAAGCCGTGGCCGCCGGAGCCGCCAATGACATAAGAGATTATCTCACGAGAATTACTGAGGCTGAGGAGCACGGACGCATACTCGGGCCGAAAGCGGCATATGTTGCAAAGATAGACGGCGACTACAGATATCAAATCTATATCAAGGCGCGGACGGCGAAAAGAAAATTTTATCAAAAAATATTGTCCGAGTTGAAACGAAAAATCAATAACGATAACAGCTTGGAATATCGTATAATTGTTGATGTGAATCCATATTCATTGACGTAAGAAAATCCTGCAACTTCGTGTAGGACAATACAGGAGGGAAAGATGGCTTTAAGAAATATAGTAACGGAGGAAGATGAAATTCTCAGAAAGCAGTCGAGGGTCGTTATGGAAATAACGGACAGGACGAGGACGCTGGTCGAGGATATGTGGGATACGCTTGATGCGGCCAAGGGTGTCGGACTTGCGGCACCGCAGGTTGGCGTGCTCCGGCGTATCTTTGTGATAGATGTAACGCCGCCGCCGGAGGTCGATGAGGACGGTGCGGCGGCAGACCACCCCGCCCCTGCGGGGCACCCAAAGGAGGAGCGGGAATTGGACGAGCCTGAGAATTATCGGTGGACTATGATCAATCCTGAGATTTTATGGATTTCGGACGAAACCGTAACGGAAAGTGAAGGTTGCCTTTCCGTGCCTGGCGTAACGGGAAATGTTGAGAGACCAGCGGCTGTGCTCATCAGCGCCATAGATGAAGATGGCGACGAGTATCAGGTCAAGGCGGAAGGCCTGTTTGCAAAGGCATTTTTCCACGAACTCGATCACCTGAACGGAGTCCTGTTCACGGATAAGGCCTCGGATATCAAAGAGGTAGAGTGATGAGGCGGATCCCGAGATGACGAGGAGTTTTGAGTGAAAATTGTTTATATGGGAACGTCTGATTTTGCAATTCCTGCCTTGAGGGCTCTTTGCGGGAAAGCTCCCGATGTGGAGGTAGCACTCGTCGTCTCTCAACCGGATAGGCCGAGAGGAAGAGGCAAAAAACTTACCCCCACGCCCGTGAAAAAAGTGGCGGAAGAGCTCGGCATAAAGGTAGCGACTCCGGACAAAATAAGGGGCAATTCCTCGTTCTGTGAGGAGCTCAAAAGTCTATGCCCCGACTTGATAGTTGTGGCTTCATATGGTAAAATCCTTCCAAGCGAATTATTGGCAATACCTATTTTGGGTTGCGTAAATATCCATGCTTCACTCTTGCCGAAATACAGGGGTGCTGCTCCTATACAGTGGGCGATAGCGGATGGAAACGAGGAGACCGGAATTTCGCTGATGTATATGGCCGAGGGGCTTGACGAAGGCGATGTGATAGTGCAGCAGAGCGTCGAAATCGGAAGCAAGAACGCAGGACAAGTCACCGAGGAACTCGCGGAGCTCGGAGCGAAGATGCTCGTGGATTTGCTTCCTGAAATAGAGGCGGGGAAGGCTAAAAGAATTCCTCAGAATCACGAACTCGCGACCTATGCGAGAATGCTCACAAAGGAGGACGGTCATATAGATTGGTCGAAACCTGCGGAGGTCATCGCAAGAAGAATTCAGGGTATGACGCCTGTGCCTGGTGCATGGACGAATTACGGAGAAATAAAAATGAAGGTGCTCGCTGCTCATGTGGCGGAAAAATCGAGTTATGACGGCTATCCCTCCACCGTAGGGCAGTCGCCGGGCAGCATTACTGGTGTATCGGGCGAAGGCATTGAAGTTCAGACCGGAAGCGGAAAAATTCTTATAGATATTATCGGGGTTCCCGGTAAGAAACCTCTCAAGGTGGGCGACTATCTCAGAGGAAACGAAATTGATAATCAGATATTGCTGAGTTGATGCTACGGCTAAGGAGTAGAGAATAATGGATCAAACGAGAAAGACAGCATTTTTGGTTCTCAAGGATGTAGAGGAGCGGAAAGCGTATTCGAATATTGCATTGGCAAACCATATAAAGGTGCACAGACCGCCAAATGTTCCCTTCATCAGGGAACTCGTCTACGGGGTTGTGAGAAATGCACTTTATCTTGATTACATCATCAGCCAGTTCGTCAAGACTCCGATAGACAAGCTGACTTCCACGGATTTGACATTACTGGAAATGGGACTCTACCAGCTCATTTTCATGAATTCGGTTCCGGACCACGCTGCGGTCGATGAAACCGTCGAGATTGCGAAATATTACGCAAAGGGTAAGGAAGGCTTCGTGAACGGGGTGCTCCGCCAATACCTGCGCGACAAGGACTATGTGAAATTGCCTGACAGAGCGAAAGACCTAACGCTCTATCTTTCGACGAAATACAGTTTTGAGCCTTGGATCATCGATATGTGGCTCAAGGAATACGGTGAGGAAAAGACGGAAGAGCTCGCCACGGTGCTCAACGAAACACCACAACTTTGTATCAGGACAAATACGCTCAAGATTGACTCGGACGCTTTGACAAAGAGGCTTGAGGCTCAGGGCATCAAGGTTGAAAGAGACGAGGACTATCCGGATCTGCTGGTCGTTCAGGGGGAAAATGTCCTCTCGAACAAGATGTTCAGCAAGGAGGGCCTCTTCTCCGTTCAGGATAAGGGGTCGCAAACGGTCGTTGAATGGGTTGATGCAAAGCCTGGCGAAACGGTGATAGACGTCTGCGCGGCACCCGGCGGAAAAACGGTCGCCATAGCCGAAGATATGAAGAACATCGGAGTGGTGAAGGCGTTTGATATCTACCTTCGAAAGATTTCACTCATCGAGGCGGAGGCGGAGCGCCTCGGCATCTCCATCATCAGAGCATGGAGCTGGGATGCGACCCGAATAGACTCAACATTACTAAATCAGGCGGACAAGGTCCTTGTCGATGCACCTTGCTCGGGACTGGGCACTGCAAGACGCAAGCCCGAGGTGAAGTACAAGAGATTTGACAACAAAATGAAGAACCTTCCCACGAGGCAGTTCGATATTCTCAAAGCGTCGGCAAACTACGTGAAACCAGGCGGTATCCTCATTTACTCCACCTGCACGATAGCAAAGAGGGAAAACGAAGATGTGGTTCAGTCCTTCATCAATAGTAACTGGGAGTTTGAAATCCTTGAGAAGGTTCAGCTCCTGCCTCAGACATCGGACACCGATGGATTCTTCATCTGCAAGATGAAACGAAAAGAAAAGCGGTAATATGGCTCATTTCGGATTTAGGACAGACATAGGAAATAAGAGGCAAAAGAATGAGGACGCTCTTCTCGTTCTGCCAAAATACAATATTTATGCCGTCGCTGACGGTGTAGGCGGGCTCAGTTCCGGTGAAATCGCGAGCCGGAAGGCACTCGGCGGTATCGAAAATTTTCTGTCACAGAATCCATTACACGCGGCGGATACACTCGAAGGAAAATACAGAGCAAATTGGATATCCGGTTACTTCGCAAGGGCTTTTCAAAAGATAAACGGCGATATTTTGAGCACCTCGGAAGACGATCCGGCTACGGCCGGCATGGCAACTACGGCGGTGCTTTGCTATCTCGATGTGGAATCTCTCTACATCATCAATATTGGCGACAGCCGAGCATATATACTCAGGGAGGGGGAACTCACGCAGCTCACGGAGGATCACACCTATGTACAGGATCTCGTCAAGGGTGGCTCTCTATCCGAGGCGGACGCCAAAACACATCCGCAAAAGAACATGATCACGAGAGCGCTCGGCGTGGAAAAATATGTCGAGCCTGATTTCTATAGATACGATCTTCAGCCCAAAGACAGAATTCTTCTCTGTTCCGATGGGCTTCATGGGGAAGTTCCTGACGAGGAAATTCAGTCAATCCTCGAAAAAGGCAAAGATTTAAACGACATCTGCAGGGAACTTGTAGATGCGGCAAACGGGGCTGGTGGCAATGACAACATCACGGTAGTCGTGGTTGATAACAATTAGCGGGAGGCTATGATAAATGGGAAGTAAAATACTATCCGGAAGATATGAAATACTCGAAAAGGTCGGCGATGGCGGTATGGCCGTCGTCTACAAGGCAAGGGACAAGTTGCTCAGCCGCTTTGTGGCAATCAAGATACTGCGTCCCGAATTCATAAAGGATACGACCTTCGTCGAAAACTTTCGGAAAGAGAGCAAGGCTGCGGCGAGTCTTCTGCACCCGAACATCGTTACCGTATACGATGTCGGCAAGGATGGAAATGTCTATTATATAGTAATGGAATACGTTGAAGGTCAGACGCTCGCTGAGGTGATTGCGGCCGAAGCTCCCTTAGACTACAAGCGAAGTATCGTGCTTGCAAAGCAGATTGCATCAGCGCTTTCTCTCGCACACAGAAACAACATCATTCACAGGGACGTGAAGCCCCACAATATACTTATCGCGAGCGATGGAACGGCGAAGATCACCGACTTTGGTATAGCGAGGGCCATGTCCGACGATACGATCATAAGCGACAATGGCACGATAATGGGTTCTGTCCATTACTTCTCGCCTGAGCAGAGCCGCGGTCAGTACGTGGACGAGAAGTCCGACATCTACTCGCTCGGCATCGTTCTTTATGAAATGCTCACGGGTAGGGTGCCGTTTGATGCGGACAATCCGGTAACTATTGCAGTAATGCACATGAATGATTCCATCATTCCGCCTTCAAGAATTGTGAAAGGCGTGCCTCCGGGGCTTGATCAGATAGTCCTGAAGGCTACGGCAAAATTTCAAGTGGACAGATTTAAGACCGTCGATGAAATGTTCAAGGCTCTCGACAACGTCAACTACATCACGGGCATCATTGACGATCCTGCAATCGCCGCTTTCGTGAGAACGCCGGAGGTGAAGAATGGCCCTGAAGAGGGGTATTCGAACGCGGCCGTAGACGACGATGAGTACGATGACGAATATGACGATGAATACGATGATTATGATGACGAGTATTCGGACGACAAAGACGGCAGCGACGATGATGAATACGATGACGAATATGACGATGACGACGATGATGAAGCGGACAAAAAAGGCTTTTTCGCGGGTCTCTTTGGCAAAGGCAAGAAAAAAAGTCGCAAGGGTAAAAAAGGCAAAAAAGGGAAAAAAGAGAAAAAACTTTCCGGAAGATACAAGGCTATCGCCATAATTCTGGCTGTCATAATTGCACTGTTGCTCAGCTTCGGTCTCTTCAAAGGCATCACTTATCTGACGTCGGAGAAGACCGTCAAGGTTCCCGATGTGATCGGTGTTGATGTAGAAAAGGCGACTAAACAACTCGAGAAGAGTGGGTTTAAGGTTGAGATTGAGGAATTCGTCCAAAATGAAAAATACGAGGACGGAAGCGTTACCAAGCAGGATCCCAAGGGAGGCTCGAAGGCGAAGAAGGGCGAAATCGTCAGGTTGACCGTCGTCGGCAACGAGGAAGATTTTCAATTCACGGGCGAGATACCCGATGTCGTCGGGAAGTCTAAGGCCAGTGCTGAGTACACCATAGGAGTCTATGGGTACAAGCTCGGCAAGGTCATTTACGTTGACAATGAGGCAGCGCTCGACACCGTTATCTCGCAGACGCCGACAGCCGCCGCGTCAGGTGGCACGGAGGGGCAAACCATCGATATTACTGTGAGCAAGGGACCTAGGGTCGTAGTTACACCTGAGCCGACGCCCGAACCCGAGCCGACGCCCGAACCCGAGCCGACACCAGAGCCCGAACCGACTCCTAAGCCGACTCCCAAGCCAACGCCAAAGCCGGATCCAAAACCGGATCCAAAGCCGACGCCCGAACCCGAGCCGGAACCGGATCCCGAGCCCGATGATGATCCCGATGCCGAAACAGAAGGTTTTGCATTGGCAGGCGGCTACTACATCTACGGTGTGAAGTGAGCATGAGGCGAAACCTATAATGGGTGTAGATGGGCAGATAGTAAAAGCCCTTTCGGGTTTCTACTATGTGAAGACGGACGTTTCTCGCAGAGTATACATGTGCCGCGCGAGGGGAAAGTTCAAAAACGAAGGAATCTCACCGCTCGTTGGCGATTTTGTTCGGATAGAAATACAGGACGAAGAAGAGGGGGTCGTTGACGAGATTTTGCCCAGACGAAATTCGTTCATCAGGCCGCCGGTGGCAAATATAGACGCTTTTCTCTTGATAATGGCGGTGCATAACCCTGCTCCGAACTCGGAAGTATTGGACAAGCTTCTGGTCAATGCCGAAGCGGCGAGAGCGGGTGCCATCATCTGCATGAACAAAGCTGACGGCGAAGAGGAGGAGCTCGAAGCCCGAAAATTTGCAAAGGTATACGAGGGGATTTATCCAATTTTGTATGTGAGTGCCATTTCGGGAAAGGGAGTGGCTGCCGTCCGAGAGGCAATCCTCGGCAAGACCGTTGCACTCGCTGGTCCATCGGGTGTGGGAAAGACGAGCCTCGTTTCAGCTCTAACCGATGATTGGGCCCTTGAAACGGGCGAACTCAGCCGCAAAACAGGTAGAGGTAAACATACGACACGCTCCGTCGAAATTTACGAAATAGGTGATGGCTCTGCGAAGGGTATCCCGCAGCAGACAAAGCTCATGGACACGCCTGGCTTCACATCTTTTGAAGTAGACATAGATGAAGATGAACGCCTAGACATGCTGTTTCCGGACTTTGTTCCCTATCTCGGCAATTGTCGATTTGACAACTGCACGCACGAGAACGAGCCCGAATGTGCAGTGCTTGAAGCCCTGAGCAAACGAAAGATATCTCAGGGAAGATACAACACTTACCTGAAGCTGCTCGCCGCCGAAAGAGGTGAAAGCGACAGACCGGAATACGTGAAAGGACACAAGAAGAATGGCTAAAATATCGGTATCGATACTCTCTGCTGACTTTGACAACCTAAACCCAACTTTGGCGTTACTTGAGGAACATGGAGCAGGATACCTTCATCTCGATGTGATGGATGGAGTTTTCGTACCCAATGAAACATTTGGGCCAGAATTGGTGAAGTCTCTTGAGGGAACTACAGGCCTACCTTTCGACATTCACCTCATGATAAGCAATCCGGCTGAATTTGTAAGCGGCTATGTAACGAAGAATACCGAATACATCGTGGTGCATGAGGAAGTGGCGGAAGATCTTGAAGGCCTTTTGTCTCAAATACGCGCTCTCGGAGTGAAATGCGGAGTTGCAATCAAGCCGAATACTGCTCCGGAGACAATCAATTCAGTTATAGGAAAAGTGGATCAGATATTGGTGATGAGCGTGGAGCCAGGTTTCGGCGGCCAAAAATTTATCGATACATCATTGGACAAGGTCAGATATTTCGCGGAGGAGCGAACCCGTCATTCATACGATTTCAAGATTGCGATAGATGGCGGTATCGGAGAAGGAAACATTGCAAAAATCCGCGATGCGGGTGCTGACATCATCATCTGCGGCACTTCGATACTCGGGGCACCCGATCCCGCCGCGGTGCTTGATAGATTGAATGATATAGTAGAATGATAGAGCAAAAGAAAGAACATAGGAGTGAAAATTGACCAGTCCAGGTAGAGTAGCATTCAGCATAGGCAGTTTTGATGTGATGTGGTACGGCATTCTCGTCGCACTCGGCATCATCTCTGTCGTCTTCGTGATTCTCAAAAGAGCCCCAAAATATCACGGCATCTCGTCAGACAGAACCCTAAACATCGCAATGTTCGCCATACTCGGTGGTGTCATAGGCGCGCGGCTTTACTACGTCATCTTCAGTTGGGATTATTACAGTCAGGATTTTGCTCGAATCTTTCAGCTCAGAGAAGGCGGTCTCGCTATCCACGGCGGCCTGATCGGCGGCCTGATTGTCGGGTTGATAGTATGTAAGATATACAAGGAAAAACCGTTCAACGTATTTGACCTTTGCTTCACGGCCATACCGCTCGGGCAGGCCATCGGGCGATGGGGCAATTTCTTCAACTCCGAGGCACATGGCGGTCCGACGGAGCTTCCTTGGGGGATAATGGTGGACGGTGTGAAGGTACACCCGACGTTTTTGTACGAGTCGGTCTGGTGTCTTTTGTTGTTTTTCCTTCTATTATATATAGACAGCAATCGCAAGTTTGTCGGCCAGACCTTCCTGCTCTATTGCATGCTCTATTCCGTAGAGAGATTTGTGGTCGAGGGACTGCGGACAGACAGCCTAATGCTCTTCGGCTCCTTCAGACAAGCGCAGGTTCTGAGCTTAGCAGTCTTCGCAGTATGCCTAATCTTATACATAACCAAACGAAAAAAGAAACGCAGAAAATAAGTAATTCCCAAAATGTCAATAAAAACGTATTTAGTGAGGAAGAATTGATAGAAGAAGTGGTATGTAAGGATTACTTACACACCACTAGACATGGGGCTGTAGGGAACATCACTCAAACGAGAGCAGTACTTAGAGTATAATACACGATTATAGAAGTTAACAAAGTTTTGTTCTCTACCAGATGATAGAAAGTTTATATGCTATATGAACGATTATAAACCAATAGCACACACAAAGGATGGGAAGACGTTTGTTTCAGAAGCAGATAGTCAGTTATTGTCTGATCACTTGAAAAACGTTAGCGAACTTGCGAGTAACTTTGCAAGTGAATTTGATGCAGCTCAGATAGGACAAATGATAGGTGCCATTCATGATTATGGGAAATATACCTCAGATTTTCAAGACCGAATTCGTGGAAGAAATATTAGAGTGAATCACGCTATCCATGGTGGTAAGTATTTAGCCAAAGCCGATGATCCATTGCTGAAATTTTATGCTTTACTAGTAGCCTCACATCATAAAGGACTATTTAACTATGTCGATTTTTCCAACATAATTAATAATGAGTTAACATTGCCAACTGTACTAGACTTTGAACTACCAGATAGATCAAACTGCCAACATAAAAACTTAGGAAGCTTCAACGGTGATAAAGAAATGTCATTTGCCTTTTCAATTTATCTTAGGATGTTGTTTTCGTGTTTGGTTGATGCTGACTATACCGATACAGAGGAATTTTGCACAGGTCAGAAAAGAGAAAAAACAATCTTCAATGTGGATTTATTTATTGAGAAACTATGCAAATCTATACCTTTAAATAATGGTAGTCCTATCAATAATATTCGTTCAAATATTCTCGAAATGTGCAAAGCAGAATCGATAAAAGAGCAAGGGGTTTTTAGTCTTACAGTTCCTACTGGTGGAGGAAAGACTTTGTCTAGCCTGATGTTTGCACTACTTCATGCAAAAAAACACAGTCTAAGACGCATAATTTATGTGATACCGTATACTTCAATAATAGAGCAGAACGCAAAAGTAGTAAGCAATATCTTGGGTTCTGAATACGTGCTGGAACATCATTCAAATTCTGAGATTGATAATGAAGACTTTAGAATCAGACATGCTACGGAGAATTGGGATATACCTATCGTGTTTACGACCAACGTGCAGTTTTTTGAGAGCTTTTTCTCAAATAAGCCTTCGAAGTGTCGGAAGTTGCATAATGTGGCAAATAGTATAGTGATATTTGATGAAGTGCAAAGTTTACCTAGGGCTTTTTTGTCACCTTGCATGTATCTGATCTCCGAGTTGGTTGGTAATTATGGTGTGACAGCTATACTAATGAGTGCCACTCAGCCGCATATCGACAAATATATGTATGAAAAATGCAACGCTATTGAGATTATTTCAGATCCAGAAAAACTTGCAAATGATCTCGAGAGAACGATTTTCAAATATATGGGAGAGCAATCAGATGAAGATGTCATTTCGCGTGTCAGGAAACAGAAAGATTCATTGATTGTAGTCAATTCGAGAAAACACGCAAATGAGTTATACGAATTGCTCAAGACTGAGATTCACGGAGATATCTATTGTCTCACAACTCTATTAACCCCACAGGACAGAAAATCAAAAATTGCTGAAATGAAAAGCAAATTAGCACAAGGTAAAGCCGTATTTTGTGTTTCCACCCAATTGATTGAAGCTGGTGTAGATATAGATTTTTCCTCTGTCTTTAGAGCAAGTGCCGGTATCGATAGTATTATTCAAGCGGGTGGCAGATGTAATAGAGAGGGAAAGAAAACGAACTCGATTGTTTATGTGTTCAAATCGACGAGTGATTCAGGGAAAATACCAGTTTCATTAAAGCCTACGGAAGAATCAATGTTGGAGGTTATGAGAGCAGAAATAGATCCTTTTAGACTTGCAGGAATTAGTAAGTATTTCGATTTGGTGTTTTTCAGGTATGAAGAAAAAGGATTTCTTGATGAGAAAAGGGTTTTGGACGAGTTTGAACTTGCAGCCGAGAAACTGAATTTCAAAGATGTCGCTGAAAAATTCAAAATAGTAGAAGATAATACATATAACATTATCATCCAGCATAAATGTGATGATAAACAGATTAATCAACTTCGTTATGGTATGATTACGAAAGATCTAATTCGGGAATTGTCTAAACAAAGTGTTAATATATATTCACATGAATACAAAAAACTGATGGAAGATGGAGCAATAGAGGATATTCAGGGCTATTATATTATGATAAATGAAAACTATTATGATGATATCAAGGGATTGGATATATTTAGTGACGAGAACAAAAATGGTATGGCGTATGATATTTAGAAAAACGGTTGGTGAAATATGTATGGAATAAAATTAAAAGTCTGGGGAGATTATGCACTATTCACTCGCCCAGAACTAAAGGTTGAAAGAGTAAGTTATGATTTCTTAACACCATCTGCTGCAAGAGGTATCCTTGATGCAATCTATTGGAAGCCGGCAATAAGATGGGTCATCGACAAGATACATATTATCAATGAAATTCAGTTCACGAACATTCGTAGAAATGAGGTTAGTGAAGTCATGAAAGAAAGTAAAGCCAACAAGGTAGTGAAAGATGGTGGTGAATATTCGATAGTTGCTACACAAAATAGGCATCAGCGCGCGGCAATGGTATTGAAGGATGTTTGTTATGTCATTGAAGCACATTTTGAACTGACCGGTGAAAAATCAGATGATAATGATGAGGGTGCAAAGAAACATTACAATATAGCGTTAAGGCGAATGCGGCAGGGGCAATTTCATCATAAGCCATGTCTCGGCACTAGGGAATTTTCGGCAAATTTTGAAATTATCGAGTCGGATAATGATATACCAAGCAGTAGCCTAGTTGGGGAAAGAAATTTTGGATACATGCTTTATGATATGGGGTACAATGTAAAGCCAAAGAGAGGGGAAGCAAATGTTGCGCCATCATTTTTCAATGCAAAGGCCAATGATGGAATATGTGACTTAACGTTATTGTCTAAGGAAGAGGTCTTCCAATGATTATTAATGACTTGAGTGAATACTATGATATTTTGAGTGCATCCAGTGAAGACGAAATTTCAAAATTCGGATATGAGACAGTTGCCGCTGACTATGAAATTGTGTTGGATGAGAGTGGCGATTTGTTGTCCATAAATAATTTTGTCGATTTAGAAGGGAAGTCAATAAAAAAGGAATTTCAGATGCCTATAAGGATGAAAAAGTCAGGCATTGCGGCTTCTCCTGTATGTGACAACTTCAACTATATTTTAGGAGTTGGGATAAATTCAAAGAATGGTGCAAAGGTACAAGATACTACAGACAAGAAATTTTTGGTAGCAAAAGATTTGCATAGCCGTTTATTCAAAAATGCTGTCTCTAATGAGGCCAAGGCCATTGTATCATTTTTCGAAACTTGGGAAGTTGAGAACGCGTGGAGTAACGGTATTGTTGCCGCGAGTTTTAATGAAAAAAACAAATTTACAGGCACTATTGTGTTCAGACTTGATGGTGAAAAGCAATATTTTCACGAAATCCCTGAAATAGTATCAATTTGGGAAGAAGAAAATAAGAAAAATAATAAAGAAACCAGTCAGGTGTTAGGACAGTGTGCAATTACTGGAGCAATAGATTCGCCCATAGCCTTACTTCATCCTCAGTTGTTTGGTGTAAAGGGTGCACAGGCAACTGGAGCAGCATTAGTTTGTTTCAATAAGGACTCCGATTTGTCTTATGGGTTTAAGCAAAGTATGAATGCACAGGTGAGTGAAGATATTGCATTTAAGTATACAACGGTACTTAATAAATTAATAAAGTCGCAAGATAATAGGTTATACATAGGCGATGACACATTAGTGTTTTGGGCTTCCACTGACAATAATGCTTATGTGAATATCTTTAAGGGGCTTTTTGATTTACCAGATGAAAATGACAAAGAAAAGCGAGTAGACAGGGTGACTGAGGAACACATAAAAACAATACTAGGGAATGGTATTGAAGGTGTGCCGATAAATTCGGAATTTAATCCGAATACAAACTTTCACATTCTCGGCATATCACCAAACGCGGGTAGAATATCAATCAGATTTTATTACAAAGATACATTTAAGCTTATAGTAGATAGAATCAAACAACATTACGATGATATAAAGATTGATGGAAAATGGAAAAATATAAAAGCCTATTGGTTACTGGACGCTACTAAATCATCCAAATCCAGTGAAAAAATCAATCCTCTGCTTGGTGGTGCCCTCATCCAATCAATTATATTTGGCAAAATGTATCCGCAAGTAATATTTAATAATGTAATAAGGTTATCAAAAGTTGATGGTGTATCACAGGCTAGAGCATCGTTAATTAAGGGTTACATAAATAGAAAAAATCGCATGTTGAAAGAAGAAAAGGAGAATATAAATATGACGTTAAACGAACAAAGCACAAATGAGGCATACGTGCTTGGACGGACATTTGCAATACTTGAAAAGGCACAAAAAGATTCTCAGGGCGGAGATGTGAATGCAACCATCAAAGATAAGTATTTTGCGGCGGCCTCAAGCAATCCGTCGCTTGCTTTTCCCAATCTAATAAAGTTGGCACAACATCATTTTGCCAAGCTTGGTAAGGATGGAAATACATATCTCGAAAGACTATTTGGTGATGTCCTGACAGCATTTGGTTCTGATAGTTTTCCAAATTCGCTTAATCTTGAGGAACAAGGCAGATTTATCATTGGCTATTATCAACAAAACAAATCGTTATATACAAAAAAAGAAAAGAAAGAGGAGGCTTAAATTATGGGAAACGTTATAGCAAACAGGTATGATTTCTTGCTGCTGTTCGATGTGGAAAACGGAAATCCAAATGGCGATCCCGACGCAGGGAATATGCCAAGGGTTGACCCTGAGACGGGTATTGGATTGGTGACAGATGTGTGCATAAAGCGCAAAATTCGAAATTACGTGGGACTGAAACATAAGGATGAGTCTCCGAATAAATTATTCATCAAGGAGGTTTTAAACGATAAACTTGAGGCTGCATATGCTGCGTCAAATGAGGCGTCGACGGAAGATGTAAAGAAAACTGACGCCAAAAGTACAATACAGAATGCCCAAGACTATATGTGTGAGAACTATTTTGACGTTAGAACCTTTGGGGCTGTCATGAGCACGGGCAATAAGCCCGCAGGCGTAGTAAGAGGACCTGTGCAACTGAATTTTGCGAAGAGTATCGATCCAGTTAACCCACAAGAGATTACAATCACAAGAATGGCTGTAACTACGGATAAGGAAGCTGAAAAAGGCAATGTAAACACCATGGGCAAGAAACAGTTTGTGCCATATGGCCTGTATCGCCAAGAAGGTTATATATCTGCAAGATTGGCACAGGATACTACGAAATTTAACGAAGAAGATTTGAGCCTATTTTGGGAGGCACTGATAAATATGTTTGAAGAAGACCATTCAGCTGCAAGAGGCAAGATGGTTGTGAGGAAGTTGATTATATTCAAGCACGAAAGCCCAATAGGAAATGCTCCGTCACACAAGTTATTTGATCTAGTCTCCGTGAATCGCATCGATGATAAGAGACCTGTTCGCAGCTTCTCTGATTATGATATTAGAGTAGATGAGAATAACTTGCCAGCTGGAGTCAGTATAGAAGAAAAAGTATGAGCACTGTGCTCGATTTTCAAATACCAATATCTATGATTAAACAGTATGTGTACTGCAAACGTAGGTTTTCTTTGATGATGATAGATGGCGAATGGGGAAGCAACTATAAGATAGTGCAAGGTGATCTTCTTCACGAAAAAGTTGATAACCCATTTTATGATGAGAAAAGGGGAGATGTATTTAGAAGTAGAAGCGTGCCAGTATATTCCGATACTCTGAATATTTATGGCGTATGTGATATGGTGGAATTTGAAAAGAGTGAAACAGGAGTAAATATTGGCACGAGAGAAGGTCTTTGGAATTTGAAGCCTGTTGAATATAAAAATGGCACTAGAGAAAAATCTGGAGCTGACGAATTGCAGTTGCTTGCACAAGCGGTTTGTCTTGAAGAGATGTTTGGTGTGAAAATTGAGACTGGTTCGATATTTTATGGAAAGAATAAACGTAGAACTGAAGTTGACTTCAATGAACAACGGCGAGACCAACTCGCGGAGATTATTGCTATGATGAATCAAGTTATTATTAAGACTGAATTATTGCGAGTTCCTGAAAATCAAAATTGTTCATTATGCTCACTAATAGAGATATGCCTACCTCGTGCCTTTAAGAAAAAACGGACAATAGAAAAACAAATAAAATCATTGGTGAGTCAAGGAAATATAAATGCGTAAGTTGCTGAATACAATATATGTCACAACTCCTGAAAGTTATCTCACGCGAGATGGCGAGAATCTCGTTGTAAAAATTGACAAAGAGACGAAGTTTCGAATGCCATTCTCGAATATTGAAGGTATAGTTTGTTTCGGATATATGGGCGCTTCACCAAGTCTGATGGGTAAGTGTGCAGACGAAAATATATCTTTATCTTTCATGACGCCAAGTGGCAGATATTTGGCAAGCGTGCACGGCAAAACGCATGGTAGCGTATTCCTTCGAAAGAAACAATATCAGGTGGCGGATGACTTAGAGTTTTGTTTGGATTTTTCAAAAAATATAATTGCTGCAAAGCTATACAATTCCCATTTTCTTCTAAATAGGTCTATAAGAGATAACCGTGAAAAATGTGATGTGGAGAAGCTAGAAATAATATCATCTCAAATTGGCGATGCTGCAAACAATGTGTTTGAAATGCATAACAAGGATGAGCTTAGAGGATTTGAGGGTGCACAGGCGAAGGCATATTTTAGTGTATTTGATGACATGCTTTTACAGCAAAAAGGAGATTTCATATTTACCGATAGAAGTAAGCGCCCACCTCTTGATTATATCAATTGTATGCTTTCATATTTATATACAATATTATCTTTTGAAATTGCATCCGCACTTGAAACTGTTGGACTAGACCCACAAGTTGGTTTTATGCATGAGTTGCGGTCCGGCAGATCCTCATTGGCGTTGGATATTGAAGAGGAACTGAGAACGTATTTGGTTGATCGCCTTGTAATCTCCATGATAAATCTTAAACAAATTTCGAAAAAGGATTTTTTCAAAAAAGAAGGTGGTGCCATTATGTTTACGGACGATGGGAAGAAGAAAATTTTAAATGCTTGGCAGGAACGAAAGCGTGAGATTGTCAAACACCCATATATTGAAGAGAAAATAGAGATTGGACTTATTCCATATGTTCAGGCACAGTTACTTGCAAGACATTTGCGAGGTGATATTGATGAATATCCAGCTTTTACCTGTAAATAGGAAATGGTGAGGAAAGAAGATGTTTGTGGTGATCACATATGACGTAAACACGCAAACGCCAGAAGGGCAAAGACGTTTGCACAAAATCTCCAAAGCGTGCCAAAACTACGGGCAGCGTGTTCAAAATTCCGTATTTGAATGCTTAATTGATTATGGAACTTTTTTAAAATTAAAGCATGAGTTGGAGACAATAGCCAATGAAAAAACAGATAGTCTGAGGTATTACAAGATAGGAAATAAATGGGAGCCAAAGGTAGAGCAGTACGGAGTAAAAAGTGGTTGCAATCCAGAGGGTACCATTATCATATGATGAAGATATCTCATTTGCGAACCTAAAGCGAACATAAATTGATATGATTTGGAATCGTTGCAAATGCAGCATTTTCAAATTTATATATTGTCCCCCGAACAAAATGGGGCACTCTACAATCGTTGATTTTGAGCGAATTCTAGGGTCGCCCCTCACGTGAGGGGCGTGGATTGAAACGAATACTGCCTGAAGCAGATACCGACTGTACAAGTCGCCCCTCACGTGAGGGGCGTGGATTGAAACGTGCCGATAACAGAGGGTATGGAAACCGCGTGCCAGTCGCCCCTCACGTGAGGGGCGTGGATTGAAACCCGCA
>JAISKC010000019.1 GCA_031261345.1 Eubacteriales Family XIII. Incertae Sedis bacterium
CTTGAGTTTCCGTAAAACGCCATGGGTGGTTGTGAATAAGGTGACATATGCACCCTCGGAAAGAGAAAACGTGCCTTTCAAATGCGCCTTACACAAAATATTACACGCATGAGCAGGTAAAAGCCCTCCCTCAAAAGGACAGTAAATCCTAGTGAGAGTGAGGGAATCTGTTCTGAGTTGTTGATCGTACAAACGGTGATAAGAAACGAGTAACCGATACCTTTGCGGGTGGGCTATTAAGTTTTCAGCAAGTCAGCTTTAGACAAAGTTGTGGATTTCTGACACGAAGAGGTTTGTACCAATCCCTAATGCCGCTGCGGGCGTTTGCTAGAATGCAGGCAAGTCCTTTGGCGATTTGGTAGTAATAGAACAATACCTTCTTGCGAAGCGGTCTGGCTCGTTCATGACAAGTGGTTTTGAGTTTACTCCCAGGGCCTTTCCCCATCACCCTACCGATGAAGGAGATTGCATATGTCACTAAGGTATTCAGATTGTTGATTGACCTAAGATTCCTTACCCTGAAATTTTCAAAATCAAAGTGCTGTTTCTTAAATCTGAAGTATTCCTCTATACGCCACCGGCAAAGATAGGTGCGGCATATTTCCACAACATCGTCTTTCCCCAGAATCGGTTTGTTCGTGGCAAGCATCATCGGCGTTTCACCAAGACCATAGACGAGGACAAGCCTAAGTGGGCGTTTACCCGCCGTAATCTGGACATTGATGAAACTAACGTAGCATTCTTTTTCTCCACTTCTGAATTTCAACGTTGTCTTGAACTTGCCTTTCCTTGCCCTGCAAAGCGTTTTCGCACTGTACCATTTGCCTTTGAAAAAGAGCTTTCTGTTTTCCTTGAGACGGGTAATGAAGTACTGATTTTTGTCGTAAAAATAGTTGAATATATTATTTGAATCATAGCCTCTATCGCATACAAATGTTCCAATGCCGTCTATGGCGGCGCAGGCGGCATTGATGGCACGGAAGGTATGCGTATTGACTGATTTGAAGTCCTTCTCGTATTGTGAAAACACAGTCGAATGAAGGCTGATGGGGTGCTTGTCTTTTGAAAGTGCTACCGCTTCCGCTATCCAGTAGCCTTTCTCCCACGAACCATTTTCCGATGAGCCGTCTCTTACATATCCGAGTGATTCGAATTTCTTTCCCTTAGGCTTGATTACTTCCGAATCGTCCAATAGGATAATCGGGTCCTTTGGTATTTCACTTCTGATTGCATTTATGTAATTCTTCCGAATTTCTTTCGGCATTACTTTCTTTAGGTTCTCTGATAGCCGTTCGATAGTATTGTCTTTGTGAATGTCTTCTTTGAGGGCGTCTGCGATACTCGAAAGAAGAACGCTGCCGGACGCTATTAAGCCATATTCCATATCGGCAATGAACTTGCGAAGTGGACGTTGCTGACCTGTGGAAAGTTTGTCGGCATAGGTCAAAATTTCACGTTTCGCAATGTATGTTTCGGTGGTAAAATTGTTCATGAGGAGCCTCCTTGTTTTGTTTAGTAGGGTTTTGATTTAGCACTTATATTTTACTAAACTTCAAGTGAGGTTTCCTTATTTTTCAACAGTCTTCACATAAACGTCATTTTTGTTTAAGATTTTTGGCACCATCATCTCCGTTTTCCGTAAACTCAAAGCGCTCTTATTCTTGTAAACCAAATGTCCGTGTAATATAATCGTAATACTCCCCACAAGGGGACGCCGCATTTTTTGTCATCAGGAACTTATCGGAGCGTTTAATGGAAAATTATCTTCAGGAATTTGAAGAATACCTCACAAATATAAGAAAGTTATCAACGAACTCAATCTCCGCATATCTAAGGGATTTACCGGATTTCAAGGCATTTTTGGAGCAACGGGAAGGCACGAGCCTCACCTCTGCATCCAATGCCGATATTGCAGCCTATCTTTTGAAGCTCAGGGGGCAGGAGCTCAGCACGTCAACGATCAATCGCAAACTGGCGTCGGTCAGGGCTTACTACAAGTACCTGATTGAACTTGGGATTATGTCAACCAATCCTGCGACGGGACTGAAATCTCCCAAGGTGGCCCGCAAGGAGATAGAATATCTTTCGCTCGAAGAGATCGACCGTCTGCTTTCCGCACCGGACGATAGCGATATAGGCGTTCGCGATGTCGCTCTGCTCGAAATACTCTATGCCACCGGTATCAGAGCCACGGAGGTGATTTATCTGAACGTTGACAACGTCAATCTTCGCATGGGATTTGTAACCTGCGACGGCAGCCACGGAAAGGCTCGTATCATTCCTCTTGGCAGACCGGCGAGGAAGGCCCTAGAAGAGTACATCTTCGAGGTGAGAGACAAATTTTTGCGCGGTGAAAACAGAAATTCAAAGGAGAAGGCTCTTTTCCTAAACTACTACGGTGAGCGTATCACGCGTCAGGCAATCTGGAAAATCTTGCGGAACTACGCTGCCAAAGCGGACATCGAAAAGAATATCACACCGCAGATACTGAGAAATTCATTTGCCGTGCACATGATTCAAAACGGAGCTGATTTGAAGTCGCTCCAAGAGCTCATGGGACACGAAGACCCATCTGCAACGCAGGCTTATCTACAGGTTACGCGCAACAGAATCAAGGACGTCTACGACCGTAGCCACCCAAGGGCATAATTATTACTCCAAATTACTTCTGAGTTTTGATCCAATCCTGCATGCGTTTCTCGATCAAGTAGAACGGTGCGGGACCCGTCTCGAGTATGAACCTGTGAAACTCCTTCGAATCGAATTTGTCCCCGAGGGCTTTTTCTACATCAGCCCTAAGCTCGCCAAACGTGGCTCCGCCTAGCGCATATATCATGTAGTTCGACGGTTCAGCTACCATGGAATCATATATTTCCGTGATAGCATCCGCATCTTCTATGCCAAATCCCTTCAAGTACTCAGTCGTTTCTTCCTTTGACCAACCCTCGTAGTTGATACCGACATCGACCCTTCCATATATGGCTAGCAAAAATTTGGAATTTTCACTTAGTAATTCAGGGGCGGGTGCCGCCAGCCCCGCAATCTCACCGGCTCTGTGCTCCACATAGGTAGCCCAGCCTTCGGTGTATCCACCGAAATGCATCTGCTCTCTCACAGGATCGGGCTTCGTCCGACTGAAATATACAGTCTGGTACAGATGCCCTGGATAGGCCTCGTGTGTCAAGACAGGGAAAATACCTCCGGCCTGAAGCTTAACCTTTTTATCATTCAAATAAACGACGTTGTAGTCGGGCTCATCAAGGGGTGGAGTAAGGTAAAATGCCGGTCCCAAATCCTCTTCGAGAGACTTATCGACATGCTTGAGCACATAATCATCGTCTTCAAGAAGTGGATAGTCTTTTTCTATTGCCTCTTTCAAAAAATCGAGCTGCGCCTCGGCAGTTTCTTCTTCGGGGTAGCCAGGGTCTTCCAGCGAATCCAACGCTTTCGGATTTGTAGCCGCTATACCTTGGATTTTCTGAACAGCACTGCCCAAAATATTTTCCATAGAAGCCACGACTTCCTTAGGACTCTTGTTCGTTCCCACGCTGTCCTTTAGCAAAACCGCATAGTATTCCTTCCCCTGCTCAATCGATGGAAGTCCGCCCTCCCGCGTGTTGTCGGCATTCAGTTCCGTCAGCCTGTCAACGATGCTCTGGTATGCAGGAATTACTGAATCGAATACGGCCGCCCTGTTTCTTTCCGTGAGCTCGGCAGCCTCTTCCTCTGTCAAATCAGGATATTCCTCAATCTTTGTCTGAAATACGGTCAGTAATACATTCTCCTCGGGGTTTGATACGAAATTCGAGCACTGCTTGATGACGTCCTCCGCGGTCTTCTTCGCCATGAAGGTGCCTTTGTCCTTCTTCAAAACCTCGAAGTCCAAAATCTCATTGTAGTATCTGGGAAGGTCGTTCAAAATGCCGATGTAGTCGTCAAAATCGCTCTTGTCGTTTATGTGATATTCGCCGAGAATAGTCGGAAGTTGAGTCTGTATACCGATGGTCGGAGTCAATGCATCGCCGTAATACATGTACTTTCTTGCCTCGTCGGCACCGGTGATATAATCGGACAAAACATCATATGTAAACCTCTGTTCGCCGTCGAGTTTTTTGTAATTTATTTTTTGCAGACGTGCAAGCAGGTCCTCGCAGTAGGATATTTCTTGTTCAAAGGCTAAATCTCCATAGCTGCCAAGAGTCGGCTCCATCTTTTCGACGCCGTAATTTTCCGGATGAGCCAAGGAATAATTCAAAGTAATGGAGTCGCTCGTTACAGCGTGAACGAAATACGCGTGTGTGATCTCCTCAAAGGCGGCTGTATTTTCGGCATCACCTGCACTACCGCTACCGCTGCCGCCTCCGCAGGCCGCAAGGGTGAAGCACAGCACAAACACCAAAACGATAGCAACAAATCTGTTCATTTGTGTATTTCTCATGTCAACCTCCTCTAGTCAAAGTTATCGGATATATCTATAGTACCATGCTCCGCGGCAAATTCCACAAATTTTTCGTAAGGGAGAGGCTTGCTGAAATAGTAGCCTTGGAAATACTTTGTCCCAAGCCCGCTCATGATTTCAACCTGCTCCTTCGTCTCCACGCCCTCAGCCACGACCTTGACTTTCAAGTCTCTACAGAGATCGAGTATCATCTTGACGACGCGCTGCGTTGCCTCATCATCTATAGCCGCATACACAAGCGACGCGTCGAGCTTCACGACATTTGCGTAATAGTCGCTGATATATTTGATTGAGCTGTGCCCAAGACCGAAGTCGTCGATTGCGACGCTCGCCCCCAAACTTCTTATCGTTTCGAGCGTCTTGAAGGTCGCTTCGGTTTCAACGAGCGTCGCATTTTCCGTGATTTCAAATTCGAGGTGCTTTGCCGAAGCTCCGGTCTCCTCTATTTCGTATTTGATGAAATCCGCAAAGCCCTCGTCTCCGGAAAGTTGCGGGGGATTCATATTGATCGAAAGCGATATCTTCTTTCCGACTTCACCTCTCCACCTCTTTGCGTCGGCGATTGCCCTGTGAATGACCCAACGCCCGAGTTCATTTCCCAGATTTGCCTCATCGGCTATGCCGAGCGTGATAGGCGGTGCGATGAAGCCGAACAGCTCATGGTTCCATCTGAGCAGAGCCTCCGCGCCTACAACAGTGCCGGTTACGTCTGTTTTGGGCTGATATTGGAGATGAAGTCCGGCTCCATCTCTGCTTTTAAGTGCCGCATCCAAATCATGTGCGATATACCGAGCGACGCTTCCAATCTCGTCTTCTCTTCCAAGCACCTCATTCACGTGTGCACTTTGCACGTAGGTGATTTCATCTCTCAGCGCATTGAAATCCCTTACATATTCCTTTTCCGAAGCCTTTCGGGCCAGTAACAGGAAAGGCACGTAGATAACAAAGGCTATTACCAAGCAAACAAACTGAAGCAGGACGGCGGAAAAAGAGCCGGTCGAAACATAACCGGAAATGAACACGGGGGTGGACCACATCACGTCATGAACGGGCGGCGGCACCAGTCCCGTGAGTATCGCACCATACGAAACGCACCCGACGACAATCGGCGCCAAGAGGAAGGGTATCAGGCAAAACGGGTTGAGAATTACTGGAAGGCCGTATATCAGGGACTCGTTGATGTTGAAAATGCTTGGGAATATCGAGCCGACCGCCAACTTCTTGTGCGTATTCCTGTCACCGAAAATGAGCAGGGCAAGCAGCATAGCGAGCGTCGTTCCGGACCCGCCCATGTAGACGAAAATGTCGAAAAACTCCTTCGTCAAATGCGTGAGATCCGCCATCTGGGCGAAATCCGCGCTCTGACCGAGAGCCCCGTTCATCGCGTTTGCGTAGGCGTCCATGAACACGTTGCCGCCATGTATGCCGAAAAACCACAGCACATTCGTAACCAGAAGTATCATTATCATCGAAAAGACATTGTCCTGCATGAACAGGAGCCCGAAGGCTGAGCTCACCTCGCACGAAATCCACTTCTCGAAAGCTTCCGCGATAGGGGTGTGCCTGAAAACCAAGTCCAATACGGCGACCAAAATCACTATGACGACAAAGGTTGGCAGGATTCTGAAAGCCGACTTGATGATGAGCTGTCCGCTGTACCTGTGCTCCTTTGGAGGAAAGATGGTGTATATTTTTCTGTCCAGCCAGAACACGAGCCTGACGACCAAAATTGCTATGACCATCGACTTGAAAACCGATTGCGAACCGGCGTCCGAGAGCGACAGCAGCACTACCCCGTCCTCGTGATGTGCGGCAAACGAGATGAGTACCGACAGGGAAATGAGCATTGGGAAAATCGGCCTTATCCTGTTTTCTGCCGTCTGATTGAGAATGGAGGTGCCCGCGAAACTTATCGAGAGGACCGCCAACACGGCAATTATCGCCGTCGTCGAATTCGTTATTATCAGCGGAATACTTTCCCATGCGGCCCCCATCTGCTCGGCCATGAAATTCTGGTAGCCCGTTACTGGCAAATTGATAAGAGCCACGGCAATGGAGCCTATTATCATGAACGGCATGGTGTAGAGGAAGCCCTGCCTGATAGTCATGACGAGCCATGTGTCCGAGAGAGACTCGAGCCTCTTCCAGAAACGTCCCGCGAAAAACCCTCGCGTCAGGTGATTGTCGTATACTGTCAATCTCGACATCGTGTCCCCTCAGGCATAGCTATCTAACGGATTTGATATTCGGGAAGGCCTTTCTGACCGCCCCCGAAATAGCCACGGCTCCGGCAATTTTGAGCGCGTCGCCAGGTATGAAGGGCAACACGCAAAGTGCGAGAGCTTTCAAGACGCCCATGTTCATGAATATGCAAAACCAGACCGTTCCGAGCGTGTAGCATGACAGAACGGCGAGAATGAAACCCGACAGCATGATGGGAAAATAATGTTTTTCACTGACGAATAATCCGGCGATCGCGGCCGCGGTAATGTATCCGATAATGTAGCCTCCGGTCGGCCCAGCCACTGCACCTATGCCAGCTTCAAACCCAGCGAAGACAGGGACGCCAACGATACCGAGCAGCACATAGACAAGCATGCTCAGGGCACCCTTCACCGGTCCGAGCAGAGCACCTGCTATGAGTGGAACGAGCAGCGCCAAGTTGATGGGCACCGGCGTGAAAGGCAGCGGTATCTGAATCTGGCTGAATACAGCGGTCAGTGCCGCGAAGAAGGCGCATAGGATATATGATTGTACTTTGTTATCTTTAATATTCATAAAGAATATTATAATTCACCGGTGCGAAATTTGATAGTAGAGATTTTTTCACTCAGTACAAATGCGCCGATTTCCAGAATGAGCAGCACTATAGGCAAGATTGAGAGGGAAAACGACCTCGACAAAAGACCCACTATCGGCGGTATGGCGGTTGTGCCAACGTAGGCGCAGGCCATTTGAAGTCCCATAGCCGCACCTGACGCCTCCTTTCCGAACCTCCTCGGAGTTTCGTGAATCATCTGCGGATAGAACGGTGCACCGCCGAAGCCTATGAGTGCAACCCCTGGCAAGGCAAATTCCCCTGGCAGAAACAGAAAGCCAACGCCGCAAATCCCGATGATGCACCCGAAACGTATGAGGGTTTGGGCTGACAATTTGCTCGAAAGAAATCCCGCAAGCACCCTCCCGAGGCTTATTCCCGCGTAAAACAGCGAAGCCCAAAGCGCGGCTCTTTCCACGGATATACCCTTTTGCATTACTAAGAAACTCGAGGTCCAAAGCCCCGTAGTCGCCTCATATCCGCAGTAACACATGAATCCGAACAGGGCGTATTTGATGCCTTTTATGCGTAGGGCTTCGCGATTTGAAATCACCTTCGCCTCGACTGAATGGGTTTCGCCTTGGCTACCTGCTTTTTTCCAGAGCGGCAGGGAAAACAGCAATATGAGGGTGAGGATTATCTGTAGGAGGAATATAACCCTGTATGCCATTTTCCAGCCCTGCTGCTGCGCGAGAAAAAACGCCATGATCATGGGGCCGCACGTCGCACCAATGCCCCAGAAGCAATGCAGCCAGTTCATGTGCCTTGCTTTGTAATGGAGGGAAACGAAGTTGTTCAGGGCGGCGTCGACGGAACCGGCACCGAGCCCGAGCGGGACGGCGAAAAGGCACAGCTGCCAGAGGCTTCCTGCGAACGATATCCCGAGCAGAGCCGCCGCTGTCATGAAAACGCTGACCATCGTTACCTTCCCCGTTTTGAAGCGAACAACCAGCCTGTTGCTCATCAGGCTCGAGATGATCGTTCCTGCTGACACGATGAGCGAAATCAGGCCGGCGGCTGACAGAGGCGCACTTATGTCGATGTGCATCGCCGGCCATGCGCTACCGAGCAGTGCGTCGGGGAGTCCGAGGCTGATGAAAGCTATATAAATTATTATCAGCAGGTATGTCATTTTGCTATCCCCCCCTTTCCGTTTCTGCGTTTTTGTGAGACCGTTTTTGTGAAACCTTACAATATTTTATTTATAGCGTAGAAGCAGAGGCCGCGAATGTAATACAAATCGAAGTTATTTAATAGTACTGTTTCCGGCTTTTCGCAATATGGATACTCGGAATCCATCATCTCCTCTATAGCTTTGTGGACGCTGCCGTCAAACAGGTCGTGGTGGAAGATGACAATCTTGTCCGGATCGTAATAGCAAATGAATTCCTGAACGGTACGGGTGAGGTATTCTTCTGCCGATTTCGGCGAATATTTTTGCCAATCCTGCAGATTGTGCGTTATCTCGCCGACGAGACCATTTCTTCCGACCAAAACTTCCCCGTCTATCATCACCGCCGCGCCAGGTCTGTAATTGTCGGGGTAATATACGCCCGCTATGGTGCCGTCCTCGTTCCTGTCGAAGGCATAGCCATAAAGCGCGGCATTGGCGTCATTGATGATGTAAATTTCGAGGCTCGTTCCCTCTTGCAGTATTTTCTTGAAATCGGGATCCGCAAGCTGCGGAAAGTCGATGAATGATAGCCTGTCGTTTGCTACCACACCAGGAATGCCGACCACGACGGCCTGAATGTTTGCGAACCTTTTTTTGCAATTTGCTATTTCCCTATTCAGGTCTTGTACTTTTTTATTTTCGCCGTCCAGCGTGGATTGCTCCAAAATTTCACCATATAGGTTCTGAACCGAAAAGACGAAGTTGAGCTGTTTCTTTCGCTCAAACAGTGCCACGGTGAGGATGAGTTTGAACTCTGGATTGTATGAATAGAGCGTTGCCTTCCTTCCGATGGAATTGTCAGCGGCTTCCCCGACTATGACCTCGCCGGTTTCTGCTAGTTCATTTATCAGGCTACCGACCGTCATCGTTGAGAGGCCGCTTTTCTTTGCCAGCTCGGGCTTTGTGAAGCTCCCCTTGCCTCTTATGATTTTGCGTATGTTTCGCAGGTTGGTGTCCTTTATCAAATTGGTGTCCATCTTTTTTGCCCCGCCCTTTCTTTCAAATTCTCATAGTTTCTCGCGATTTTGGGACTTTATTAGTAAAGTGCATTTATAAAGCAACTTTAGTATATTGCTCGGCGTAAATGATGTCAAATGTTTTTTTGCCATAAGATGATACCTTTAATATTATTGGTCACTAACGGTTATTCGTTGTATAATGAACGTATGGAAACGAATGGCGTAAAACATCTGGAACATTATTTTTACAGTGACTTTCATACCAATGGAAAGTTTGATTTTCCTAAAAACAGGAGATCAGCGATTATGAGCAAAGAGATTAATATAATAGGTGCCGAAGAATTAGACATACTATTCGATGAAGGCGAAGAAGATATTCTCCAGTATTTTGATATGGAGAATGCTGTTCGGTTGGGTGATGAGCAAGAAAAAGTGACACTATCACTCCCTAAATGGATGTCAGATTCGATTGATGGAGAAGCAAAGCGATTGGGTGTAACACGGCAAGCCATTATTAAAATATGGCTTGATGAAAAGCTACAAGGAATATCAGCTTAGCGCGACAGTTACCGCTTCTAAGGGCTTCTTTTGGTGCAGGTGGTCTTACAGCATTTTGCAAAAAGCCCGCAATATCAACAGTTTTAGACAATTGATAGGCAGTATTTACTCAAAAATAGTTATAATGAAATATGTGAATGATTATTTAATGGCAATATTTATTGAACAGGCGTTCTAATTATGGTATGATTTATTGAAATGTAAGACTAAAATTTATAGGAGAATTGATTGATATGTCCAAGACGAATGGAAATATAATTTTATATCATACCGATGATGGGAAAGTAACGGTTAGCGTACAATTCGAGGACGAAACATTCTGGATGACGCAAAAATCACTTTCTGAAATTTTCGATACGACTGTTGCGAATATCAACATGCACATTAGGAATATCATTGATGATGAAGAACTTGATGGAGAGGCAACTATTAAGGAATCCTTAATAGTTCAAATCGAGGGCAATCGCGAGATCAATCGCAAAGTTCAGCTATATAATCTTGATATGGTAATCGCAGTTGGTTATCGTGTCAATTCAAAAAAAGCAACTCGTTTCCGTCAATGGGCAACAAAAACACTTAGGGAGTATATCCAAAAGGGATTTATTCTTAATGATGAAATGCTAAAGAATGGCACTCCGTTTGGACGTGATTACTTTGATGAATTGCTCGAGCGCATCCGTGAAATCAGAGCTAGCGAACGGCGCGCCTATCAGAAGATTGCTGATATCTTCGAACAGTGTAGCTATGATTATGACAAAAATAGCGATTTGACGCACGAGTTTTACGCATTCGTTCAAAATAAACTCCACTATGCGATAACGGGAAAGACTGCCGCAGAACTTATTGTGGAGCGTGTTAGTCTCGAACATCCGACAATGGGATTGACAACATGGAAAGCTGCACCGGATGGAAAGATTATCAAACAGGATGTACGGATAGCCAAGAACTATCTAAATGAAAAGGAGCTCTCTCGACTAAATCGAATTGTTACAATGTTTATTGACTACGCTGAATTGATGGCTGAGGACGAGGTGATGATGAGTATGGCGGATTGGCTCAAAGAAACCGATACCTTTCTTACCAACAATCGCCGCAAGGTTCTTGATGGAAAAGGTAAGGTGACCCATGATGATGCGGTCAATAAAGCAGAAAGTGTATACGAGCAATTCCGAATCCGGCAGGATCAAGAGTATATATCCGAGTTCGACCGTGAGATGGTAAAGTATCTGAAAGGCACGAATGATAGAGGGGCTGATTTATGAAAGAGAAAACAATGACAGCTGAGGAAATGGAAAAATTATTTGACGAAGGCGACATGAGGTATTTAGACTATTTTGATATGGAAAACGCAATTCGTTCAGACGATAATCAAGAAAAAGTAACCTTATCGCTTCCTCAATGGATGTCAGATTCGCAGGATTCGAACCTGTGGTCTGTCGCTTCGCTCCTCCTATGGGGCTCTGCCCCCTTTGGACGGACGGAGCTTTGCTCCATCCTGACACCCTCGGAGCGGTAATCGTTTGGCTGCAGGCCGCCAAACTTAGATGGGGGAAAATGCTTTCCCCCCAAGCCCCCTTTTGGCCACAGGTTCAAATCCTGCCATTTATACAATAAACCCTTAGAGCGACATTGCCGCTTCTAAGGGTTTCTTTTTGGTCGAGGTAGCAGGATTCGAACCTGTGGCCTCTACGTCCCGAACGTAGCGCTCTACCAAGCTGAGCTATACCTCGCCGCTCGATTGCACCGTTTTGAAAAATGCTTGCGAACAGTAGTTATTATACTATGCGGACGCATGGTTCTACAAGATATTTTTGAATTTGAAGGATTTTCTTCCTTCCGCATAATCATCGACGACATTTCCGTGCCCGTAAAGTTTGTATTTGTAGGTAACGAGCCCTTCGAGTCCGACGGGGCCCCTTGCGTGAAGTTTGCCAGTGCTGATACCGACTTCCGCGCCGAAGCCGTATCTGAAGCCGTCTGCAAATCTCGTCGAGGCGTTTTGGTAGACGCCTGCGGAGTCAACGCCGTTCATGAAATCCTCAGCGGCCTTCCCGTCTTCCGTGATGATTGCGTCCGTGTGATGTGAACCGTAGGTGTTGATGTGTTGCACGGCCTCTTCCAAATCCCTGACGATTTTGATATTGATGACGTAATCCGAGTATTCCGTCTTGAAATTTGCTTCGCCTGCCACACCCTCGCACAAATTGCCGTAGGCCTCACCTACAATGGCCCTCACGTCTTCAGTGGCGTGTATTACTACGTCCTTCTGCAGAAGCGCCTTCTGCAAATTCGGGAGGAAGGCCCCCGCCACATCTTCATGCACGAGCAATGTCTCCGCTGTGTTGCAGGCCGCAACGTACTGGGTCTTGCTATCGACGGCGATTTTCACCGCCTCCTCCAAATCCGCCGCCTTGTCCACATACACGTGGCAGATTCCGTCGCTGTGCCCCATTACCGGTATGTCCGAATTGTCCATGATATAGCGCACGAAATCGTTCGACCCTCTGGGGATAATGAGGTCTATCGACCCCGAGCATTTGAGTAGCTCATCTATTTCAGAACGCAGTTCGAGTAATGTGAGGAAGCCGTCCGGAAGCCCGTGCTTCACGCCTGTATCGTGAATGATCTCCGCGAGGATCCTGTTCGTATGCTTCGCTTCGCTGCCGCCCTTGAGGATTGCGCAGTTGCCGCTTTTGAGGCAGAGTGAGGCGATCTGAACGAGGGCATCGGGCCTCGACTCGAATATGACGCCGATGACTCCAATCGGGCACGTAACCTGTTTCAGCAGCAGGTCCTCGTCGAGCTCCCTTTCGAGAAGCACCTTGCCGATGGGGTCGGGCAGTTTATACAAATCTCTGAGTCCAAGCACCACGCCGTCGAGTTTTTTCTCATCGAAGACGAGCCTCTTCATTATCGGCGAGGGAAGTCCCGCCGCTTCGCCGTCTTTGAGATCACGTGCATTTGCGGCGAGTATTTCGTCAGCCTTGTCCATGAGAGCCTCGGCTATGCCTTTCAAAATCTCGTTCCTCTTGTCAATCGAAACGGTTGACAGAACATAGCTGTCATTCTTCACCTTTCGTGCCTGTGCCCGTAAGGGTGCTATTTCATAAACGCCATTTTCCGTCATCAGTACATTTTCCTTTTAATACACCTGAGTTACCATTACTGGATTGTGGGTCATAGCCCACAATGACAAATCGTACTGTCATACCGGCCTCAGCGCCGGTATCCACACTTCGTTACAGTATACCGTATCCGCCCGTCATTTGGGAATAGCAGAGCCCCCCTGTTTCTGTTATAATTTTAATATGACTGTGTTGGAAGAAGAAAGAGAATATGACGAAATAAAAGATGAAATCATCACACTTCTTGATGCCAAGAAGTATATGCGCGCGCGCAAGGAACTGCTCGAATTGAACGAGGCAGATGCCGCCGATGTCATCGCTGACACGGAAGACGAGCTCGGTATCGAGATGGCCATCATACTCTTTCGCATGCTTCCAAAGGACGAGGCGGCGGAGACTTTCTCACGCCTTTCCACAGACGATCAGCTCGGCATCATAGAACACATTACTGACAAAGAAGTCAAATTCATCATCGACGAACTCGACTTCGATGACATGATTGACGTTTTGGAGGAGCTGCCCGCGAATGTCGTGGATAAGGTCTTAGAAAAGGCGACAAAAGAAGAGCGTGCGCTCGTGAACACCTTCCTGAATTACCCAGAAGACAGCGCCGGCTCGCTGATGACGCCGGATTACATTACGCTCAAACAAGACTGGAACGTTGGACAGGCATTGGCGCATATCAAGGCGGTCGGCATGGATTCGGAAACGGTCTACACGTGTTACGTGAAGGATCAGGGGCGCAGACTCCTGGGGATCGTCTCGCTTCGTAGCCTAGTAACGAGGGACGACGACGTGTCTCTTTCCGAGATAATGGTGCCGGATTTCGTCTATGTGAACGTCGATGATGACCAGGAAGAGGTCTCCGATGCTTTTACCAAATATGGGTTTTTGGCCATACCGGTAGTTGACAAGGAAAAACGCCTCGTCGGTATCATCACGGTCGATGATATATTGAAGGTTGTTGAAGAAGA
This sequence comes from Eubacteriales Family XIII. Incertae Sedis bacterium, assembly GCA_031261345.1. Lineage (GTDB taxonomy): Bacteria > Bacillota > Clostridia > Peptostreptococcales > Anaerovoracaceae > JAISKC01. The sequence continues at coordinate 14,068 of JAISKC010000019.1, forward strand.
AACCACCGAAGATATCGAGAGAATGGGTGGTATTCTCGACAGCGGAGACCGGCTCTATTTCGATAACGGTGTGTTTCATCAGGTCAGGAGCAGACTGCCGTGGCTGATACTCTTGATGTTTTCGGCTATGCTGACGGGAATGGTGATGGCACACTATGAACTGCTGCTATCCGAGGTTACGAGCTTGATGTTCTACCTGCCGCTGCTCATGGGCACGGGCGGAAATTCGGGTTCGCAGGCTTCTACGCTCATCATTCGCGGGCTTGCAATCGGCGAAATCGAGCCTCGGGACGCACTGAAAGTATTATGGAAGGAAATCCGCATTGGGTTTGTGGCGGCGACGTGCCTGTCGGCTGTCAATATGGCGAAGATCATGATATTCGATCATAGATCACTCAAGGTCGCAATTACCGTATGTCTGGCGCAGATGACGGTCATAGTCATCGCGAAGTGTCTGGGCGGCCTGCTTCCGCTCCTCGCCAAGAAGGTGGGCATCGACCCTGCACTCATGGCGGCGCCCCTCATTTCATCGCTCACCGACACTTTCACGTGTTTCATATATTTTTCACTAGCTTCAATAATGTTCAATCTGTAGAGGTAAATATTATATTATGGTACAAGAAACTCAAAAACCCAAACCAAAAGAAATTACAAAAAAGGAAATTCATGCCCTTCTTACTGGCAAAAATGGTATTCGCCGAGACAAAAACTCACACAAGGGAGACTTCGGACGCGTACTTTTGATTGCGGGAAGTAAGGGAATGGCAGGGGCGGCGGTGCTCAGTGCTCGGGCGGCACTCAGGACGGGAAGCGGGCTCGTAACCGTCTGCATAGACGAAGCCCTATTTCCAATCATCCAAACAGCGGTGCCAGAAGCCGTATGCGTGCCGCGTTCAGCTATCGCATCTATTGAAAAGTATGATGTGGTTGCGGTCGGCCCAGGAATAGGCAAGGGCTCCGCCGAAGGTCAGACCGTCATGGAGGACATCATCGAGTATATTTTGAGTTCGGAAAATAGCTCGGTCGTTCTCGATGCAGATGCCCTGAATATCATCGCAAACTCGCCAGCTATTTTGGAGAGACTGGGAAATTCCAGATTTGTAATGACACCCCACCCCGGCGAGGCGGGAAGGCTCCTCGCGCTCCGCTCTAAGGCGGTGCAGGCGGACAGGGTCGCGGCTCTTCATTCATTACTCAGAAAGTATCGTTGCACGACGGTGCTAAAGGGTGGCGATACACTTGTGGCCACACCGGAGGACGCTTCATTCCGTCCTGAAATTTTCGTCAACACGACCGGCAATCCAGGCATGGCGACAGGCGGTTCGGGAGATGTACTCACCGGCGTGATAGCGTCGCTGCTCGGGCAAGGACTGTCGCCGCTGGAAGCGGCCAAGGCCGGAGTATACATCCATGGTTTGGCCGGAGATTTGGTGGCGGGCAATATCGGCGAAACGGGTCTGATCGCGGGAGATTTGCCCGATAGTATCGCCTTGGCAATACAGAAATTGATGTAGGAAAATTGATGTAGGAAAAGGAGAAATATGATGGTAGAAAAACTCAACAGTGACAAAATCAAGGAGGGTGCTCAGGGGGCGTCCGTCCGCGCACTCTTTTATGGCATGGGCTATACGAGGTCCGAGATTGACAAGCCGCTCATCGGTATAGTCAATTCGCAAAACGACGTAGTGCCTGGACACATGCTGCTCGACCGCATAGCTTCGGCCGCCAGAGACGGCGTCCTTGCAAGTGGTGGCACTCCGATAGAATTTCCGGCTATCGCAATCTGCGACGGCATTGCGATGGGCCACGAAGGGATGAAGTATCCTCTGGCTTCCAGAGAACTCATAGCGGACAGCATCGAGGCGATGGCGATAGCCCATCAGTTCGACGGCCTCGTCATGATACCGAACTGCGACAAGACTGTCCCGGGCATGCTCATGGCGGCGGCTCGCCTCAACATACCTGCGATACTCGTGAGCGGCGGCCCGATGAGAGCCGGTTATGGCGAAGGTAAGGCCCTCGACTTCAACTCGATAATGGAAAAAATCGGTGCATACAAGAATGGCGATGCGACCGATGATGAGCTTGAGAATGTGGCGATGAATGCCTGCCCTGGCTGCGGATCCTGCTCGGGGCTTTTCACGGCAAACAGCATGAACTGTCTGACCGAGGTCCTCGGTATGGGGCTTCCCTACAACGGGACGGCACTCTCGGACACAGGCGAGAGAATCCGCATTGCTAAGACCGCCGGTGTGAAGATAATGGAGCTCGTCGATAGAAACATTCGTCCGAGGGACATTCTCACGGAGGATGCTTTCAAAAATGCGATGACGGTTGACATGGCAATGGCCGGCTCGACAAACACCACCCTTCACCTGCCGGCGATAGCTTATGAGGCGGGTATCAAGCTCGAGCTTTCTGACTTTGATTTGGCGAGCCGGAGCACGCCCTATCTTGCGAAACTTTCACCCTCCGGCACGGATCATATTGAGGACTTGCATAGGGCGGGCGGGATACCGGCACTGATGAATGAATTATCGAAGAAGAACCTCATCATTGGGACGGCGCTGACCGTGACGGGAGCCCCCATTGCCGAGAGTTATGCCCACACTCCGGTTGTTGATAACGGAGTAATCAAACCCATAGATGCACCGTATAGAAACCAAGGCGGCCTCGCTGTGCTCTTTGGCAACCTCGCACCAAACGGCGCTGTGGTGAAGGAATCCGCTGTGGCACCTGAAATGCTCACTCATTCCGGACCAGCAGTAGTTTTCAATTCTGAAGATGATGCAACCGCAGCAATCTGGGGAAAGAAAATACAAAAGGGAGACGTCATCGTCATACGTTACGAAGGTCCAAAGGGTGGCCCCGGTATGAGAGAAATGCTCGGACCCACGTCATCTATCGCAGGTATGGGAATGGACAAGGATGTCGCCCTGCTCACCGACGGAAGATTCAGCGGAGCTTCGAGAGGAGCCTCAATCGGACACATCAGCCCCGAGGCTTTAGACGACGGCAACATAGCTCTCATCAAAGACGGCGACATCATTGAGATCGATATCCCAAACAGGGTTCTCAAGGTGAACGTCTCTGACGAAGAGCTCGCCGAAAGAAGAAGGACGCTCGTCCACCCCGAGCCAAGGGTCAAAACCGGCTACCTGGCAAGATACGCAAGAATGGTAACATCCTCAAACACAGGAGCAGTCCTAAAGTAAATTCCCCTCCCATGGAGGGGTGTCAGCAAAGCTGACGGGGTGGTCTGCCCATCTTGGAAGCTGAACACTCACAAGTTAATGAATACTAAAAAATTCCCGCCGATCGCTCAGCGGGAATTTTGCTATTTCATATTATACAAAATCTCCTCGTCCTCGTTCAGATAACCACTTTCCGAAAATTCTGCCCCGAGTATTGTTCTCCAATCCTGCCTACTGTGTAGCTGCCTGATAATACGTACTTCCGATTTTTCATCATAAATGATATAAAATAAATAGTATTTCTTTACTGCAATCATCCTAAACCCAACTAACGCGAGATGTTTATCCCCCACCAACGGACATCGCTTTGGATGCTGCTTCAGAGATTGAACCTTCATCCGAGTTTCAGTCAACAAATTTTTCGCGGCACTAGGGTTTTTCAGTTCTGACCTTATATAATCTACATTTTTCCTAATATCGCCTTGCGCATTTTGCGCGATGTTAATCCTGTATTCCACCGAAAACATCCTTTTCGATTTGGTCCATTGCCTCCTCAAAAGGCATATACCGCCCCGCTCTGAAATCTTCGAGTCCTTCCTCAAGCAAACTGTACAGTTTCATTCGTGCGGTCAGCTTTTCATATGCCTCCACACTCATAACGGCAAGGTCCCCTCGCCCATTTTTCGTGATGAATATAGGCTCTTCGTTTTCGTGGCAATACTCGGATATTTCATTGTATCTGTTCCGCAGGTCAGCGGATGGTCTAATCTGTGGCATAACGTCCTCCTTCATACAACACTTATATCAATAAAATATCATGATTTGTATATATCGTCAAGCTTTATGAAACATAAAAAAAATTCCCGCCGATCACTCAGCGGGAATTTTATTTCTATTAGCTATTGATTAAGCGAAGTGCTTAGACAATACCCTGGTCGAGCATGGCCTGTGCAACCTTCTTGAATCCAGCGATGTTTGCACCGAGGACGAAGTTGCCGGGCTGACCATATTCTTTTGCAGCTGCATCGATGCTCTTGAAGACGTTTGTCATCATTTCCTCGAGCAGACCGTCAACCTTCTCAAATGACCATGAAAGTCTCTCTGAGTTCTGTGACATTTCGAGTGCAGATACGCCTACGCCACCAGCATTTGAAGCCTTGCCGGGGAAGAAAGCGACTTTGTTCTCGATGAGATACGGGAAAGCATCAGCTGTAGTAGGCATGTTTGCGCCTTCGCCGACAATCTTGACGCCGTTCTTGACGAGAGTCTTTGCATCGTTGAGATCGAGCTCGTTCTGTGTTGCGCAAGGAAGTGCGATGTCAACAGGTGTATCCCAAACTTTGCCGTCGCCAACCTTATGATATACGCCGCCCTTATAGTCAGAAAGTCTAGCTCTCTTGACTTCTTTGAGCTCGTGAATCTGTGCAAGGTCAACGCCCTTTTCGTCATAGATCCAACCTGTTGAATCTGTGAGAGTAACGACTGTGCCGCCGAGTTCCTTAACTTTTTCTGAAGCGTAGATAGCAACGTTTCCTGAACCGGAGATTGCAACCTTCTTGCCCTTGAAGGAATCGCCAATGCTGTCGAGGTAAGCTTTGACTGTGTAAACAAGACCGAAACCTGTAGCTTCTGTTCTTGCAAGTGAACCGCCCCATGTGAGACCCTTACCAGTAAGAACGCCAGTGAATTCGTTTCTGAGTCTCTTGTACTGACCATACATGAAACCGATTTCTCTTCCGCCGACACCGATGTCTCCAGCAGGAACGTCTGTGTTTGGTCCGATGTGTCTCTGAAGCTCTGTCATAAAGCTCTGTGTGAACTTCATTACTTCGTTGTCGCTCTTGCCCTTAGGATCGAAGTCAGAACCACCCTTGCCGCCGCCGATTGGGAGACCTGTGAGTGAATTCTTGAAGATCTGCTCGAA
>JAISKC010000080.1 GCA_031261345.1 Eubacteriales Family XIII. Incertae Sedis bacterium
ATATCGTGAATTTTGGGGTATATATATAGTATAAGTTAATATAATGAAGGTCGCAAAATTTTCGATTATCATTTAGTAATGGTGTCAATTAAATTTAGTAAAGAATAAGATGGGGGAAAATCAAATGAAGACAAACACAAATCGCACTCTGGGTCATAAGAGATGGCTGGCTGTATTTTTGACGGTAGTGATGACGCTAGGTGTCATACTGCCGCAATTTGCTATGGCCACGGACAACAATCTGGAAGAAAATACCAATGGGGGGGGGTAGCCTCTGAGCAACTATCCGAAGAACAAACCCCCGAACCCGATGATGCAACCTTCGAAGCGAAATTCCCCTCCCTTGGAGGGGTGGCCGAAGGCCGGGGTGGTCAGCCAGGCGAAACCCCAAGCAGCGAAGATTCCACCGTCCAACCACCCCGTCAGGCTACGCCTGCCACCCCTCCGAAGGAGGGGAATTCGGGCACCGACAACCCTGTCATTGCGGGCCTCGACCCGCAATCCAACGACAACAGTGATACACTGATTTCAGCGCTTGGCGAAGGCGACACTAGTCTTTCTGCCACATTCAAAGGTTTACCTCTTACCGGTCCGGTGAACATGACAGCCGCCGAGGCTATCTTGAGTACAGGTTATCCACTCGTCGTTGATTTCACTTTCCCATCAGGCGCTACCGACAAGAAGCTAACATTGGATATCGCACCAGAACTATATTTGGTTTCTGCGCAAGGTTTTACAATCAACACCACAAATGGCGTAATAAACAGCGGATTCAACGGTAGTTCAATGGGTACATTAGGAGGCCAGATTATTCCTGATACTTCTGGGTGGGACTCTCAGAGCGCAAGTATTCTGGACGGTGCCTATACGACTCAAGCAGGAGAGCTAACCTACAACTTTACCGATGGCTGCAATAGCGGCACGATTATCTTTTATGTACGGATGCGCGATGAATTTACCATGCAAGATGCAGCGCGTGTTATCAGTTTGGCAGACATCCAGTCTTCTTGCACAGAGAGCAGCACCCCCACATCTTCTGCCCCAATAAACCTCTCATTTGATCTGACAACTGGTTTTAGTTTTACGCTTGGGAATACCAATAATTATATAGCCAAAGAAAACGGCACAAAAACAGTCTCACTTAGTTTTTATGGTCTCATTAGAACGATTCTTTATAAACAGCTTGATTTCAAGTTCGAATTACCTTCTCAAATTGATATCAATGTTGATAATCTTGCGGTAAGCGTTGGAACATTGTCTAGCAAGAGCATTACAGATGAAGGAGGAAAAAAATATCTAAATGTATCTATATCCAATGTTTATGCAGCGGTAGGCGCAGGTTATACAAATTTCATAACTGGCATTTCAGGTTATGCAAACAATACTTCAGTTATTGGCTCAATTCACCCAATTCGTTTTACAGAGGTAACCTGCACCACTCCGGACGATAGAACTTGGGTGCAGACAGGAACTTCCGGTCCTGTCGCTAACTTTAACGTCACTGACCCTAACGCCCCCAATAAGTTAAAACTCGGCAATATGACGCCAATTACTGATTGGAGGCCAACAACTTCTGACCGGGCATTTGGACTTTTAGGAAGGGCGACTGTCGGTCCAAGTATTGATATCAATCTAACTAATCAGCACCTTGTACTTGATTATCCGTCAAATACATTTGCTGTACGTAGTATTTCTTTTCTTAATGTTGGAACAGGGTCAACTTCCTTTTTTGAAAATACTGTTGTAACTGTGGACGTTGACGGGCAAGGTTCACTCCAAACTTACACCTGTCCAGCCCCTATTGCTGGCCCCAAAATCAGTCTTGACGATTCCAACCTTAAAGAAGGCGGAGGATCCACTGCCACTTTTGGTGCAAATGCACGTATTGTAAAAGTGGAGGCAGATATCCCACTTTATACACTCGCGGCAGCAACCTTATGCGTTGACTCATATGGTGCTTATCGTCCTTCAGCCGTTAGTGCTGAGACGGTAAATTACTTAAATATCAAGAGTTATCAAAATGGGACTGACCCTGAACTTGAAACAGCAAATCTGACATATAGTGCCGCCAGTTATAGTGTCAAAATTATCAATAAGAGCGAAATAACTGGTGCAAGGTGGAATAGCTCACTTGGCTACACAACTTCTAACGGACATACAAATGTAACAGGTTACTATCCGGATGATAATTTTAAGGTTGGAACCTATTTTAGCATTGGAAATAGTAGTAGTTTTAATCAGGCTACAAGTGGTTATGCGGGATTAGATTCGTTTTATCTCTATCTGCGTGAGATTCCGTTTACAACGATAGACCCTACTTCCTTAACTTCTACATACGGGACAGTAACCCTGCAACCGGACGATATTACTGATGCTGATGGAAATAGGGTATATAAATATCTTGTCGAAGATGCAAAACTTGGTTATCGCGATCCTAAATCTTTTAATCCGAGCGTTAGAACTTTCACTCAGATTTATTTCAATATGTCTGTAGACCGTGGTGTAGTTTCCGGAACCTATGACTGGGCTGATTATATATATGCAATGCCCTACTGGAGCGATGAATATCTTGATAATTCCTTTAACAAACCAGCAACGACTTTAGGTGGAACGGACGTCGCGTTTCCAAGTGATACGCTAGGTATTAGCGGTGGTGAGTTTGATAACGTCTACAGCGTTACCAACGGTGGTTCCTTAAAACTCATGGCCGCTCCAGAACTCACCGGTCTGACCACCGGCAAGACGCCTACAGAAGACACATGGCACAACTACAACTACAAAAACGGCGCAGGTCAGCTGAACCTTAGCCCTCAGGACGGGAGCGGCGAATACCGCCTGTCTCTGACCAACAATATAGGTCATGACCTCAACGATGGATTTGTCGCATACATTCCCATTCCAAAGCAAGGAGAAACTGCGGGTCCCACGCCTGCTACTGTAGCCGCCTACAATCCCAATGCCCATATACAACCGGAGGCATTTGAGTGGAGCGCGACCATCGGCAGCGAACCTGTCGGTTCCGTTATGGCTTCCAAAAGCAGCCCTGAGAATTCTTTCAGCAACTTCACGGTCTCATATGCACCGGAGTATTCCGATACAGCTAACGGTGCGGCGGCGTGGGATACTTGGAGTTCATTTGAAGATAAAGACGATATACGCATGCTCAAAATCACCACTACCGAGCCTATGCCTCAGGGTGCTGTTTTCAACTTCTCGTTCCCGCTTGACTTGCCGAGCGATGCAGCTGCACTGAACGGTGCGGTGGACACTTGGTCCTCGCAGGTATTTCTTGGCACGAGCAATGCGAGCGGTTACACCTACAGCACTCCGGTTTCGTTCAAACTTCTCAGCGGTCCTGTCTCTGGACATGTACTTGCGGATACAGACGGCACGCAGACCGGTACAAATGGCGTGAATGGAATCACGGTCAAACTATGGACTCGCGATGGCGGCGGAGACAATGACACGCTTCTTCAAACCGTTACCACTACAAATGGCGGTGAGTTCCGCTTCGACGATCCAGCGCCGGGGCTCTACAATATCACCTATGATATTCCGGATAGCGGCGAGTACACGCTTGGCACGTTTGGGACATTTGACTATGAACATTCGAGGTTTGCTACAACATCGAGTCATGCAATCTATGCCCAAAATGCTGTGGACAATACTAATACATCTGTTTCTGATGATCTAAAGGTCTACGTGCAACCGCGCTACACAGTCAAATTCGATTTCAACGGTGCTACGAGCACTTCAACCGAGGCGGCGGAAACGCTTTATAGGTATCCGACGGGCACTGTTACAAAGACGCAGTATGATTCAGTCGAGGGTACGCTCACTGCACCTAAGGGTAGTGATTTCGATGGCTGGGACATCACGGGTGAATTCACGACGGCTGGCGATGATTACACTATCAATGGCAATACTACGTTTAAGGCTATGTGGGATTTCTGGAAATACACCGTTAGCTACGATGGGCAAGGTGCGACCATACAGCTCGGACCCAAGACTCAAAATTATTTGGAACCGAACGACATTACTGTCATTTCGCTCCCTCCTGCACCTACAAAGATTGGATATGATTTTGGCGGGTGGTTCACAGAGCCTTTGGGACAAGGAACGAAATTTGATGTCGGCACTGAGGTGGTTGCGAGCATACCCGTATATGCTAAGTGGAATATCAAGAAATACAAGATAACGTTCACGGCCGGAACGGGCGGAAGCCTCTCGGGACAGACCGTTTTCACAGGGATAGAGCATGGCACTTCATGGGTTTCTGCGATTGGCACTTTGCCTACGACGGTTCCCGCTGATTCTCACTATAGTTTCGACAAGTGGACGGCGGCTCTACCTTCGGGTACGTTTTCTATCACAGGTGATGCCACCTACACTGCGAGTTTCAAGCTCGATAGCCATAGTTTGACTTATCTGGGAAATGGACATACAGCGGGCGAGGTGCCGAGCGGCGTTACTCTTACTCACGGTGGGAAGGCCATCATTGGCGATGCGAATACGCTTGCGAGGGAGGGCTATACTTTCCTCGGTTGGGCAGAGAGTGCTGAGGCTACATCAGCAACGTATGTAGGCGGAGAAAGTCTTAGTCTTACTGACAATATGACACTCTATGCAGTTTGGAAGCAGAATGAAGTGATAGTGGAACCGCCGATAGACCCACCTGCTACAGTAGACGATACGCCGAAAGAACCGCCGGTCGTGAATGATTCGACTCCGGAGCCGATCACGAAGACGGAGGTTGTCGAAGAGCCAATCGAGCCCGAATCGGTCAATCCGGCCGCGCCAATCTCTCCAAAAGAGGCGATGATTGCTGCTGCGGGAGCTGCGGGGATACCACTTCTTCCGGGCGGAATACCTCTGGTTGCGCCGAATGGGATAGCATCATGGGCACTTCTTGACCTGCTTCTCGCGATTGCCGGTGTCGTGTTTGCCATCTTCTACATCATCAAGGCGAGCAGGAGGAGGAAAAACGAGGAGAGCGACCTTTACTATGAACATGACAGAGATGATGAAAAGAGCGTGAAACCTCTGTGGCTAGCGACTTCGATAATCCTCGCGGTCATATCGGTGGTCATCTTTGTCCTCACACAGGACATGAGTTTGCCGATGGTCCTCGCCGACGTGTGGACGATAGTGTTGGCATTCATCTTTGCGGCGGAGCTGATAGCCTCCAAGTTGGCGTTCCCAAGAAAGGACGAAAACGAAAAGGATTCATCTGCCGTGGCTTAGTAATGTTTTTAGAAGCGGGAGTCGGAAGATTCCCGCTTCCCTACTTCCGACTTTGGCCGCATTTTACTTCCGACTTTGGCCATCCGATTTTTTTTTAATTTTGGGGCAGTGTAGCAGTCAAGTAAATAATCTTCTTGATACAGATAGCTCTATAATCTTCTCGTAAATCTTCTTTAAACCCACGGTTGCTTGCGGAAGCGAAACGTGTTATGATTCCGTTAGTAAGATTTTCGGGAAGTGAAATGGGGCAGGATTATGAACGAAGACTGGAAACCAATCGGATATGAGGTTCATGACTGGGACACTCATTTAGACAATCCCTATATTTCAAATACGCAAAGGCGGAGGATAAAATCCACCTACCAATCTTCATTGCCATTGGAAATCAAAAAATTAGATGTCATTACCGATAAAAAACTTGCCTTGATGATAGACGAAACGCTTGTGCTGATGGCTCGTTTCGATGCAATCCAGTCGGTGAGCCGCTTCAATTTTCCCGCAATGCTTTTGCGAAGCGAATCCTCTGCAAGTTCACAAATTGAAAACCTGACATCGAGTATCAGAAATGTTGCCATGGCGGAGTTGTCGGAGAAGGCCCCGAAAAATGCACAGTTGATTGCCGGAAATGTGTCTGCAATGAAAAAAGCGTTGGAATTATCGAGTGAAATCTCTGTTTCAACCATTTTGCAAATCCACAAGGCTCTTATCGCACCCACAAAAGAAGATTTTGCCGGAAATATTCGAGACGAACAAGTTTGGGTGGGCGGAAGTCCATACAGCCCTCATGATGCTATATTTGTGCCGCCCCATCACAGTCTGATAGCCGCATATCTCGACGACCTCGTTCTCTATTCAAAGCGGACGGATATAAATCCCATCGTCAAAGCCGCTGTCATTCACGCTCAGTTTGAAACAATTCATCCATTTATAGACGGAAACGGGCGAACAGGCAGAGTGCTCATTCATGATATTTTGAAGCTGGAGAGGGTTTTGCTCACAGCGACCCTGCCTATCTCGGCAGGACTTTTACACAATATCGATGATTATATGAATGCCCTTAGGCGTTATCAGGCAGGGGACCCACTACCAATAATTCTTCAGATAACAAAAGCTCTGGAGTTGGCAGTGAACATTGGGTTTGCAGTAACGAACAAGGTTGAGGCAATTCTCAAATCATGGGAGGACAGCATTCTCGAGAAGAAGACCTCCGGTATCCGGCAGATGATTCATCTGCTTGTGGAGCAACCTGTTGTAAATGCGAAATATCTGTCCGAAAGATTGGAAATCACGGATAGAGCCGCCCGAAATATGCTTTCAAGGGCGGTGGACTATGGGATTTTGCGCAGGCTTGGGAATGAACATCGAGGTGTGTTTTTTCAGGCTGACGAAATCATAAAAGTTATGGACGAAGTGTCGGATATAAAAAACATCAGGCGGCTCATTTCTAAATAAATCACAATTTCTCCCTCAAAGAACAGCAAAGAATATTGGAGCGGGAGTCGGAAGATTCCCGCTTTTTTGTGTATAATAGAATGACACAACACGTTTTTGCCCCATGAAGTAGAAAATGAGGGACTACTATGCTTACAAAACAACTTACGACTGATTTTTTCTGGGTCGGAAATTTGGATCCCGACCTTCGGGTTTTCGACATCGTGATGCATACGGATCACGGGACTTCTTACAACTCGTATATATTGAAGGGCTCGGAGAAAACGGTGCTTTTCGATGCGGCGAAGGAACAATTCCTTGACGTTTATCTGGCGAAGCTTTCGGAGGTCGTTGCCATTGAGGACATCGACATTCTCGTCTGCAACCACACGGAGCCGGATCATTCGGGCTGTATCGAAAAACTGCTCGACATCAATCCAAATCTTCAGGTCGTCGGCTCGAACGGTGCCATCAACTTTCTGAAGGAAATCACCAACAAGGACATCTCCGGCACGGTGGTCCGCGAGGGCGATGAGCTTGACATAGGCGGCAAGACGCTGAAATTTATCATGGCGCCGAACCTTCACTGGCCGGACACGATGTTCACATATATTCCTGAGGAGAAGGTGCTCGTTACCTGCGACGCTTTCGGTGCGCACTATTCATACGAGGGAATAGTGAACGACGAGTATGTCGATCACGAGGCTTTCATGAAGACGGCGCTATATTATTTCGACAACATCATGGGGCCGTTCCGCGCGGATGTGCGCAGGGCGGTGGAGAAAATCGAGGGGCTCGACATTGAAATCATAGCCAACGGGCACGGGCCGGTGCTTGTGAACAATCCGATGCAGATGGTCAAGCTCTACAAGGAATGGTCGGCCCAGCCACCGGAGCGGCCCACGAAGAAGGTCATAATCGCCTACGTTTCGGCCTACGGATATACGCTGAGGCTTGCGAAGAAAATCGCGGAGGGCATTCAGTCCGTTGGAAATATCGAGGTCAAGCTATGCGATATGGTCTACGCGGATCAGGCGGAAGTAATGAACGAGATTGGCTCGGCGGACGGGTTTCTCTTGGGAACTCCCACGGTGGTTTGCGATGCGCTACCGCCGATTTGGGACATTGCGACCCGCCTAAATGCGAAGGTTCACGGCGGCAAGTTTGCCGGGGCTTTCGGCTCATATGGTTGGAGCGGTGAAGGGGTGCCAAACATCATGAGCAGGCTCTCCCAGCTGAAGCTGAAGATTGTCGGAGACGGGCTACGGGTCAGGTTCAAGCCGAGCAAGGACGAGAAGGTCGTGGCTTACGAATACGGCCAAACTTTCGGAAATGCGGTTCTGTCGGGCAAACTCCCCGAGACCCCCGAGGTCGAGTAATTTATGGGCACAGGCTTTCATGATTTGATAATAATAGGAGGCGGGGCTTCGGGGCTTGCCGCCGCTGTTTCTTATGTGAAGGCCGGTGGAGAGGATGTGCTTATCCTCGAGGCTATGGATGAGTGCGCGAAGAAGATACTCGCAACCGGAAACGGTCGCTGCAATCTTAGTAATGTCTCCGCCGAGGGCTACGATGAGATCGTTGCGTTTTTCGCAGGGCTTGGGGTGCTGACGAGGGCTGACGAGGAGGGGCGCGTCTATCCTATGAGCAATCAGGCGGTGGCAATCAAAGATGCGCTACTTTCATTTCTCAGCGGTGTGAAGATTGAGACGGGGAAACGCGTTGATAAGGTTGTGCGGTCTGATGGAGGATTTTCTGTGAGGGCAAGCGGTAGCGATGAAACTTGGGCCTCGCGAAAGCTGATTGTAGCGAGCGGTGGCTCGGCGGCTCCCGCCTTTGGGACTCGCGGCGACAGTTTCAGTCTCGCTCGCTCGCTTGGAATTGAAGTTTGCCCCACGCTTCCGGCACTGGTTCCGCTCGAATACAAAGATGGTAAGGACAGCGAGCTCGCGGTGCTAAAAGGGGTCAGGGCAAAGGCGGATGCCTCCATATTTTTTGATGGAGAAAAAGCAGGCGAGGCTTCGGGAGAAGTGCAGTTCACAAGGGACGGCATCTCCGGCATTGTGATATTCGATCTCAGCAGGTTTTTGAAATTTAGAAAAAGCAGGGACGCGAATATTGTCGTCAGTCTGGATTTGGCTCCGGAACTCAGCAAGGAGGCTATCGTGGAAGTCCTCAAAAGCGATAGCGGAATCGGACTCAGCGGTGTGGTGAATAAGAAGTTGGCCGAGTATATAGAGGGTAGATTGCCACGCTTCGCTCGCAATGACGAATATGCCATTGAACAGGCTGCTGAGTTGCTGAAAAACTTTGAGATTGAAATCGGCGGTAGCAAGGGTTGGAAAGAAGCACAGGTTACGGCCGGAGGCGTTTCACAAAAGGAAATTGATCCCATTACTGGGCAATGCCACAAAATCCCCGAGCTTTACTTCACAGGCGAAGCCTTGGACAGAGACTACATCTGCGGCGGTTTCAACCTGTCAAACGCATGGCTCACAGGCATCAAAGCCGGCACCCACGCCGCCACCGCAGGCTGAATTACTCATCTGCCCGCGTCTCTAAGCTTCCTGTCCGAAAGGGTATAGAGCGAGAGAATGGCCATGCCTATACCGGTTCCGATCATGAGAAAATCGATCTTGATGACGTCGCCGAGCGGACCGAAGAGCACCATGCTGAGGGGCATCACCAGACTCGAAATCATAGCGACCACGCTGAAAACCCGACCCATGAAACCTTCCTCAACCTTCGACTGCAAAATGGACATGACCGGCGTGTTGATGATGGGCACAGAGAGCCCGCAGACACCCATGCAGGCGAGATAGATCCAAAAATTCGTGAAAACGCCGAAGCCGACCGAGGTCGCGCCGAAGATGAGGGCGCCAAATACCAATGTAACGGTCTTATTTTTGAAGCCGCCCCATGCAGCGATTGTGAGTCCGCCGATGAGCATGCCGATGGAAAAAGCGAGCTCGATAGCGGTGAGCCGCCAAACATCTGCGCCGAAATCACGCGTAACCTGAAGCGGCGCGAGCAGCGCGGCCGGCGTCAAGAGGACGGTCGAAATCGCCGACACCACGAAAAAGCGTTTGATGAAGGAATGTCCCTTTATGTAATTTATGCCGTCTTTCATATCCGTGAAGTAACTCTTGGCGGACGCCAGCTCCTTTTCCTCGGCGGTTTTGGAGGGCACCTTGACGAAAAACAACAGGATCGAAATGCCGATAATAGCGGTTGCCACATCGATGAACAAGACTGTTTGCAGTGGTGCGATGGACAGCAGAACGCCCGCGATGGCAGGGGAACCGAGCATCGAAAGCGATTGTATACTGCTGTTGATACCGTTCACCCGCACGAGCTGATCCTCGGGGGTGATCTGCGGAATGAGAGCTGTTACGGCCGGCATCTGGACACCCTGACCGAGGCTACGCATGATAGCGCAGACGAGCAGGAGATAGATACTCTGCGTGCCGAGCGAAAAGCATAGCGCAATGACGAGCGTTACTGTAGCGATCGATGCGTCGGCGATGTTGATCAGGTATTTCCTGTTGAAACGGTCAGCCCAAACGCCCCCGAAGGGTGAGATGAAGAACATCGGTAGCATGGTCGCCACCGTGAAAATAGTCATCATTACTCCCGACTGAGTCTGAAGCGTTACGTGCCACATGATGGCGTAGCCCACGAGCGACGAGCCTATGAGCGTAACCGACTGCCCCACGAGGAACAGCGCAACGTTTTTCTGCCAGCGTTTGCCTTCGTTTTCCAAAAAGTCGTTTTTGTTCATACGTGTTTTGTCCCTGTTATCAATTATTGCTTTCCAACCATTCTATCACTCATACCGTAGGGCTTCAATTGCATCGAGCCGCGACGCGCGCCGAGCGGGTAAGGTGCCGGCGAGGAACGCGATCAGCATGACAGCCGCCGCAATCAAGGCGAGAATCACTGGGTCATAATCCACTAGAGTGAAGCTCGGAAGTTCGCTGAAAAACTTGTCTATCACGACGCCGTTCACAATCAGCTTTGCGATATATGAAACGCCGATTCCTATGGCCGAGCCCCAGAAACCAAGCATGATTGCCTCAATCGTGAACTGCATGAAAATCTTGCGGCG
This sequence comes from Eubacteriales Family XIII. Incertae Sedis bacterium, assembly GCA_031261345.1. Taxonomy (GTDB): domain Bacteria; phylum Bacillota; class Clostridia; order Peptostreptococcales; family Anaerovoracaceae; genus JAISKC01. The sequence continues at coordinate 10,784 of JAISKC010000080.1, forward strand.
GCTCAGGCCCATAGCCTTCATCAGGCCGATTTCGCGCGTGCGTTCCTGCACGGACATGAAGAGCGTGTTGACGATTCCTATGCTGGCGGCGAGCAGGGCGATGATGCCGAAGATGATGAGCAGGGCGCTCACGGCAGTAATAACCGATTGAATCATGCCTATTTCATCTTTGACGGTCATGCCGGTCAGGCCGATTTCCGTTAGGCCGTCCCTGATGTCCTGAATTTCAGCTTCGGACAGTCCCTTCGAAAACTGCAAGCCGGCGCCATAGGCCTGATTTTTCACCTTGTCCGGCAGGCCGTCCGTTGCGGCGGCGTAGAGCTGTTCCTGCACTCCGGCGTTGATCCAGCTGCGTCCGCGCGAGACCAGCGAGGCGTTCTGCACGCCGCTGACCGTCGCCTCCACTTCCGTCACCTCGCCTGTTACAAGATTTTTCACGGCTATAAAGGCGGTTTCGCCGACGAGGTCCGCCTCACTGCCATAGCCCATCAATTTTCCATAGCCTGGCGATAGTGCGACCTCCGGTTTGGCGGAGGATTCGAGCTTTGGAAGCCTTCCCGCCTTCATGTCGACTCGCATATTGTCGGATACCAGCAGTCCATCAACGATCAAAAACTTCTTGCCGTTTTTCTCCGATTTGACGTATTCGGGGTTGACGCTTTTGTAGAGCGACACCGACTCGACGCCTGGGATTTCCTTCATCTTCCTTACATCGGCATCTGTTATCGTTTCCATCTCGGTGCCGTTTTTATCAGGGTCGTATTCATCAGGCTCCGAATCTCCCAACAATCCGCCCATCGCACCCTCGGACACGTCCCCGACCATGACGTCCATGTAGTTCTCGGCCCCGACGTTCTGCACCTGCTGGTCGAGATAGCCGTTCACTCCCGTGTTGATTCCGCTCGTGAGCGTGATGGTGAACGCTCCGATGAAAATGGCGAGGATTGTCAATGTCGTTCGGCTTTTGCTCCTCAGCAGGTTCCCCGCGGCCGTTTTGATTATGTCGATAAATTTCATTTTCTATGCCTCCAATGTCTCGAGTATCATTCCGTCTTTGATGTGTATCTGCCTGTCGCACCGAGCTGCCAAGTCGCTATCATGAGTAACGATAATGAGGGTGATGCCGTGCCTTTCGTTCAGATCAAACAGTAGTTGTTCAATATGTTCACCCGTATTGCTGTCCAGATTTCCGGTCGGCTCGTCTGCGAAGATGATTTTCGGCTGACCTATCAGGGCCCTTGCCACACATACGCGTTGCTTCTGTCCGCCGGAGAGATTGTTGGCCTTCTCCTTCGCCTTTTCCTCAAGTTCCACTTCCCTAAGGGCCGCCATCGCCCGCACTTTTCTCTCCTTGCTGGGTACTCCCGCAATCTTCAGCGGCAGCATGACATTGTCCAGAACCGTGTGGTTTGCATTTATGAAAAATTGCTGGAAGACGAATCCGAAAAGTTGGTTTCTAATACTGTTGAGCTTCTTTTCCCTTATACTCGTCGCGTCCTCGCAGTCTATGAGGATTGTCCCCGCTGTCGGCCTGTCGAGCAACGCCAGAATGTGCATAAGCGTGGATTTCCCCGAACCGCTCTTGCCGACGATGGCAACGGATTCACCCTCACGGATTTGCAGCGATACGCCGTTCAGCGCGGCAAACTGCGAATCACCTTTGCCATACATTTTCCTAACATTACGAATTTCAATAATATTTTTCATAAAACTCCCTTCTCATTCGCCATCTCTATAGCCACCAAAAAAATTGCCGTGGCGAATTAAATATCAACTGTAGTCAAAGAATACAGCCAACCACCCCCAGAGGTCATTGAGGATAGATTAAAAGGGGATTAAAAATAGGAATGCAGGAATTTAACTTCGGGGGTTCATAATAATTTCCGGTCGGGAGCCACTTTTGCCCAGCAAATCATCTGCCGAGACATTGAAAAATTCGGCAAAAATCTGCAATTCAATATCGGTAACAAAGCGTTCACCGTTTTCAATGCGTCTTATGAAATGATGATCTACATCGTATCCCAGTGTCTGCAATTTGGTGGCAAGTTTTCGCTGCGAGAGCGGCGGCTCTTGATTCAGGCGCAACTGCATGATCATCTTGCCGCATCTATTGTTCGTTCCGTCCTGTGCTTTGATTTTGTACATTGTTTGCTCCGAAATGAGATTTTGTAAACATAAGACTGTAGTTTGTAAATTTTCTGTAAATTTCCGCTTAATACTGTTTACCAATACCATTTTATGATATAAGCTATCTCAGACTGGTTAATACTATTTACCAAATGTGCTTAAATGAGATGCTGAAAGAAGCAGGGGGAATACTAAGATGAATGAGAATAATCAAGAGAGCTTTAATGCAAACACTGAACTAGAAGGTCAACTAACACAAAACCAAGGAGAATCAATACAGCCACCAATAGGAAATTTTGCACAGCCTCCGACAGGAGTATCTGGATTGGCAATTGCGGGGCTAGTGGTAGGAATAATTGCTGTGGCGGGGAGTTGGATACCATTACTGAATTTCATTTCAATAATCATGGGCATCGTCGCTATAGGCCTTAGTGTTGGGGCATTCATCGTTACCGTAAAGGGTATTAAAAAGGGAAAAGAAATTGCTATTGCAGGAATTGTACTTGGAATTATTACGATTGTTCTATTCATCGTAATGTATGGGACAGCTGGTGCTGTGGCAAACAAAGTCGGTAACGATTTGGCATCGGATAAAATTGGCGGTTTTGACGGAGAGACAAACCAAACACTTTCATTTTATGGAATTGATTTTAGCTTTCCATCATATTTCGATGTGCTGTCAGACAAATCGACGGAAACCTGCAAAATGTACTATCCAGAAGAAGAAGATTACTATGCATCTTTGGAATTTGACTCTGATGATTTCACGGGAACACAAGAGGAATTCGAAGATACAATAACTGATGGGAATGATGGCATTATGGACACACTTCGCGATAATGGCTATGATGTTGAGATCAAGGAGTCAGAAGAAACTACAATTGCAGGATTATCGGGTTGGGTAATCACTTTATCGATACAAAATGGCGATGTCGTTTCTAATGTAAGAAACGCCATCGTTTATAACATAAATGAGGGAAAAATCATATTTATTACGGTGCAGTATGACAGCACTGACCAGTCGAATTATGATTATTTTGGCGATTTTGATAAGATGAACGAAACCGCAATATTAGTAGGCAAACCAGCCGATAATTCGCAAAGTACGGGCGATCACACAACCTATAAGCAATTTCTTGAAGAGTATGAGGCTTGGGTTGATAATTATATTGCTTTATTGGAAAAATATCAGAACGACCCGACAGACCTTAGCATACTTGATGACTACACTGCGATGACAAAGGATATGCTCGAATGGTCCGAAAAGGCAGAGCAGATTCAGGGAGATTTAACAGGCGACGATTTGATTGATTATATGGAAACAATGACGAGGATAACAAAAAAATTAACGGGATTATTAGGATAATTCGAATGCTTATTTTCAGTTGTGAAAGGTGCCTACCATTTTAAGATTTAAACAAATCATCAAAAGTATAGATGCCAGTATGTGGATAGGTGCATCTATGGCTGTTATTGCTATTGTATCCCTTGTGCTACAGTTTTGGGTGTTTGATACTGAAAATGAAAGGGTGCTAAACAGGCTCTTTGAGTTTATAGGTTTATTGTCGACTTTAATGGTAACCGTCGCCGTATTAATAGTAGCCGTTCGTAGGATATTGTTGGATGTACAGAAAGAAACGTTTGAGACTGTTCTTCGTCAAGGCATTCAATCTTGGACAAAAAGAAATTATCCACTAATTACTGTGAAACATGATGCAGCAAGAAGAATGCAATTTTTCATGCTGACTGATCATGAACATATTTTTGAGTGTGCTGCAACAGATACTGACGTATCAGGTTGGGGTAAAGTTCTATTTGCAGACTTGCCACCATTGAACGGATACAATAAAGGCGATATTCTTAAATTCCATCTCGCGAAAGAAATGTGGGTTAATAGGTCAAAAATAGAAGGATATGATTTAGAAACCCTTGGCACGTGATATTTCAGTATGCATAAATGCCAATTTTGAAAAGGATACGCTTGTGTCGTCCGTTGACAAAAGGCAACATCAAATCAACATTAAATTAATGAGGGATTTAGACAGTGTTACAGATGCTCAAACCATCAGAAAGCTAATAACCTATATCACAACGCTTTATACCATTGCGGAATGAAATTCTATGCTTCGCGTAGCTTGCAGACGTCAATCCATTCTTTGTAATTCGTGTAGGTTTCGAGCTCGGAGGGTGTCAGTTCGATGGCGCTGTTCGCACTTCCGCAGGCAGGGAAGACCGTTTCGAATCTTTTGAGCGAATCGTCCAGATAGATTTCCACATCGTTTGGTACAGCGAAGGGGCAGACACCGCCAACCGCATGTCCGGTGTATTCGAGCACCTCGTCGGGGGTGAGCATCTTTGCCTTTGCCCCGAAGAAAGCCTTGTATTTCGCGTTGTCAATCTTTGTATCACCGGCAGTAACTATAAGTATGTGCCTATCCTTTGCGTTGAACGAAAGGGTTTTCGCAATCCTTGCTCCTTCTACTCCGACAGCCTGAGCGGCCAATTCCACGGTGGCGGAGGAAACATCAAATTCCAAAACCCGCTCCTCCATGCCGAGCCCCCGAAAATATTCTCTCACAATCTCAATCGCCATTACTTCTCCTCTATTAAACTGTGCCCCGTCATCTCCTTCGGTATTGGTAGATTCATCAAATCGAGTAGCGTCGGCGCGACGTCCGAGAGTGCGCCACCCTCCTTGAAAGAGATGTTTTCGTCATCAGGTCTAAACAAAATGATGGGCACCGGATTTGTCGTATGCGCCGTGAAGGGCTTGCCGTCATCAGCCAAAAGTTGCTCGGAATTGCCGTGATCCGCAATTATTACTAACTGCCCGCGCACATCGGTGATAGCCTCTACCACTTGACCGAGTGCTCGGTCCACCGCCTCGATGGCCTTGACCACGGCGTCGAAAACGGCGGTATGTCCGACCATATCCATGTTCGCGAAGTTCAAGATGATCAAGTCGTATTTCTCCGAACGGATTTCCTCCGCCACCTTGTCTGCGACCTTGTAGGCACTCATCTCGGGCTGAAGATCATAGGTCGCAACCTTCGGCGACGGGATAAGTATTCTGTCCTCGTTCTCATTCGGGGCCTCGACGCCGCCATTGAAGAAAAAAGTAACATGCGCATATTTTTCGGTTTCGGCTATTCGCAGTTGCTTGAGGCCGAGGCCGGCTATGTATTCGCCGAGAGTATTCTTCACGTCCTCCGGCGGGAAGGCGATGTGTACCTCATCAAAGGTCGCATCGTATTCCGTCATTGTCACGAAGTAGAGATTCTTCGGATAGACCTTTCGCTCGAAGCCGCTGAAATCATCTTTGGTGAATGTCCTCGTGAGCTCCCTCGCTCTGTCGGGTCGGAAATTGAAGAAGACAATAGAGTCGCCGTCCTTGACGGTCTTCGGCGTTTCGCCATTCTTCGCAATGCTCGTGGGCTTCACGAATTCGTCGTTTTCTCTGCGGACATACGACGCAAGCACCGCAGCCTCCGCACTTTCGCCTATAAGTGGGCCGCCGAGCGTGAGCATATCATAGGCGAGCTTTTCTCTCTCCCAGCGGTTGTCCCTGTCCATCGCGTAATATCTGCCGGATACGGACGCAATTTTGCCAACGCCAATCTTCTTTATCTCAGCCTCAAGTTCATCGAGAAACTTCGTTGCCGACTGCGGCGGCGTATCGCGACCGTCAAGAAATGCATGAACAAAGACCTCTTTGACCTCATATTTCTTGGCCATTTCCAGTAATGCATAAAGATGCGTCAACTGACTGTGAACACCGCCGTCAGACACAAGACCAAACAGGTGAAGGCTCGAGCCGTTCGATTTCACATTATTTATCGCTTCCATGAGCACAGGATTTTCAAAAAAGTCACCGTCGTCAATCGATTTGTCAATTCTCGTAAGCGATTGAAGCACCGTCCTGCCCGCACCGATATTGAGGTGGCCGACCTCGGAATTTCCCATCTGCCCCGCGGGAAGCCCAACAGCAAGTCCGCTAGTTTGGAGTGTCTCGTTCGGATGCTCGGCAAAAAGTTTATCAAGCGTGGGCGTCCTCGCCGCCAAGACCGCATTCCCACGGGTCTCCGCGCTGATACCCCATCCATCGAGTATAGCCAGCATAGTAGGTCTATAAGTATTCTTCATATCTATCGTCTCCAAATCTGATATTTTGCAATGTGTTACAAATAATTATACCACTGAGGGGACAGGTCCGCTGTCTTGTTTTCTGGGAATAGTATGGGAAAAAACAGGACGGCGGACCTGTCTCCTATATCCGGTTGAACATTTGTTCATATTGTAGTATAGTGTGGACAATATATATTGAGGCAGAGAAAGGGTGGCATAAAATGAACGGTAATAAAATTCAATTATTTGAGGACAAGCGTATTCGAACAGCGTGGGATGAGGAGAAAGAGATTTGGTATTTTTCCATTGTGGATGTTGTAGGAGTGCTAACGGAGCAGGCAACTAAAGATGGTGCAAGAAATTACTGGAAGGTACTAAAAAGTCGACTTATTGGCGAGGGCAACCAGTCGGTTACAAATTGTAACCAACTGAAATTGCTATCAGCGGACGGCAAGCGATATAGCACTGATGTGGCGGATACGGAGCAACTTCTACGCATTATCCAGTCAGTCCCTTCGCCAAAAGCGGAGCCGTTCAAAATGTGGTTGGCACAGGTTGGAAGCGAAAGGCTTGATGAAACCATCGATCCCGAACTCACGATTGACCGCGCACTTCAGACTTACCTGAAGAAAGGCTACACCCGTGAATGGATCAATCAACGGCTTCAAGCCATACAAGTTAGAAAAGAACTTGCCGACGAATGGAACAATCGTGGGGTAAAGAAAGGTTCGGAATATGCCATACTGACAGATGAAATCACGAGGGCGTGGTCAGGAATGTCAACTCGCCAATACAAGCAGCACAAGGGCTTGAAGAAAGAAAACCTGCGAGACAATATGTCAACGCTTGAACTGGTGTTGAATATGCTCGCAGAAGCAACCACAACGGAGATTTCCAAGGCAGTAATTCCTGAGACCTTTGATGAAAACAAAAAAGTAGCAAACCGAGGCGGTACCATCGCAGGAAACGCCCGAAAAGAAATCGAAGCAGACACCGGCAGGCCAGTAACAAGTAAGAAAAACGCAGCAGATTTTTCACAATTGATTGGCGATGTGATTTCTGAAATTGAAGAGGACGGTAAGTAACTAGGACGCTACCTCATTGTGTCAATAAGATTGTTGATTAGAATTTTTTGCTCTTTAGTTAGGGCTGACCATTTGGAGAAGAAGCGGATTTGCTCATCTGTCAGCTCAACGGTGTTGTTTGCTGAAAAGAACTGGGCTAGAGTAATTCCAAAGCCCTCGCATATTGATTGAAGTGTCGCAACGCTCGGTACAGTATTTCTTATAAATAAGTTTGAGATTGTAGACTGGGACAATCCAGCCGCTTTCGCAAGTCTATATTCAGACCATTCACGTTCATCAAGAAGGTGTCGTATTTTCTCGTTTACATCCATGTAGCATTACCTCCATCCTGTATAAAAGGACGTTATGGGAAAAGTTTTTCGAAAGTGGTTTCGAGAACATCTTTGATTGCTTTAATTTCAAATGCATATATGTGCCGCTGTCCAACCTCAATCTTCGCAAGTGCACTTCTTGTAATATCAACTCCGCCAGTCTGTAATTTAGCGGCAAAGGCATCTTGCGTGAGACCCTTTTCAATTCGAATATTGCGAATCTGACTACCTATTAACTTGTCATAACCATAGTCAATCATAAGTAAAAAAATCTCCTAGTAAAACCCAGATTTTTCTGCACTTATATGAGCACAGATTTATCTTGATAATATGACAATTGCGTGATATTATTGCACTTATATAAGTGCAATAATATATTTGTGTTTTGAAGTTCGACGAAGAAGTTAATCATATTGATGATTGAAAGTTGTTTGAAGTGTAAGGAGAGAAAATTAAATGATAGATTGGAGGCGCTCGCCGAAAAACACAAGAGAAGTGTGGGAATATCTAAAGAATGAAGCCGTAAAGAAAATGCGGGTGGTGACATATTCGGAAGTTGCCGAGTACGTTGGAGATAAAGTAGGTCATGAAATAGCACCTATTAGTATTGCACAACCACTTGGATTTATCCGCGATGAAATATGTAAAAAGCACAATCTTCCTCTAATAAACGTTTTGGTTGTAAATAAAAACACATCGTTCCCTGGAGAATCGTTTTTACCTAATGAAATCGAGGCCGATTGTTACTTTAGAAAGCGAATATGGCGATTGACTGTAGTCGAAGTATTTCTATACCCATGGGAGACATTTGTTGTTAATGATTAGAATGTTTTCTGAATCTAATCTAAGTATTGAAAGTAGATAAAAATACAGGGGGTAGAAAATGAGTAATACATATCAGTAATGTTGGTTGACGTCCCATTTAATTTAAGAAAGATAAAGGTGTAAGTAATGAAAAGATTGGTTAATATAACAGTTGTAATTGTGTTACTGTTATCAATGTCGGGGTGTTCTACAGTTGACGTCCCGATATCGAAAGAGCTGCAAGGTAAATATTGGCTGCACAGCTTGGCTGAGGATAACGATTTTTATACTGAAGCTGAGATAAAGCTGTTGGATGATCCGAATTATATCAGGTTTAAGGATGACAATCACGCTACATTGGCCATATGGGACAATTTTTATGAAGCTACATATAAGTTTGATGGAGAAGCATTTACCCTTTTTATAGATGAGGAGGAGTTTTTAATCGGTAAGGTCGAGGGAAATAATCTCGTAGTGCACCCTGTAGATGATAGTGCTACCATTTACACATATGTAAAGGAGGCATAGATAAATGTCCACGTATGACGATTTAAATAAAATCAAGGAGTTGCTTGATGCCGGTGTGCTGACGCAAGAGGAGTTCGACACTCAGAAAGAGATATTGCTTAAGACATCAATCGAAGAAGAGCCGGAGCCATCACAAGTCAATCAGCAAAATAGCACACAACCGCAGGGCAACGATGAAAGAAAGAGCAAGTTGGCAGCGGGGCTACTTGGTATATTTTTAGGTAGTCTGGGAATACACAACTTCTATTTGGGAAATACAAGCAAAGCATTAATACAATTGCTTGTTAGTGTAGTATTATGCTGGACATTTATCGCACCCATAGGTATGGCAATATGGGGATTGATTGAAGGAATTATGATATTGTCAGGTAGCATAACGACCGATGCAAAAGGTATTCCATTAAAAGAATAGCTTTCACTGTTTAAATGAATTGAGGGGACAGGTCCGCTGTCTTGTTTTCTGGGAATAGTATGGTAAAAACAGGACAGCGGACCTGTCCCCTAAACCAATTTGGGTAAGTTTCGTTTGCTGTAGATGAAACGCCTTACTTCCATCACATCTTCAATCACGACATAGAACACACTATAGTTTTTGATATATATGCGATAATATGCATGCTTTCTATTCTGCTTGGAATTGTATGGTTCAAACGCTGTTGGGTTCGCCAAATGTTGGCAGATATCGAAGACGATAGGTCTCAACCATTTACTCTATTCCGAAGTCTCGTGAATACCTCCTTGTGTCCGTACCTAACATCGTTTGATTCGGCAAGGCAATCAGCTTCATCCAATTTCATTTCTATGTCTTCGGAAAGTTCAGCGTATTTTTCCAAGCTGAGAACGACCATTGAACCGTGACCATTTTTTGTTAGATATACAGGGTTTCCATTTTTTACGACATTCTCAATTTCCGGAAACTTATTTCTCAAGTCCGATACTGGTCTAATTTGTATCATATGGCACACCTCCTTCATTGCAATTTATTTATCATTATCTTATCAATATTTTATCCTGTTTTTATCAAAAGTCAATAAAAGGAGGGGGAATAAGGCGGACCTGTCCCCTATACTTCATGCTATAATTATTGAATGAGTAATGTGAATTGGACGGATACACAGAGGCAGGCTATTTCTACTCGTGGGAGTAATGTGCTTGTTGCGGCGGCTGCGGGGTCGGGGAAGACTGCGGTGCTTGTTGAGCGCGTCAAGAATATGGTGATTGACGAGGGTGTGCCCCTGAGTGAGATTTTGGTGGTTACTTTCACTGAGGCGGCGGCGGCGGAGATGAAACAGAAGATTGAGAAGTCTTTGAATGATGTGCTCAATTATGAAGAGATGTGGATCCCGAATCAGGTCCGTGATGACAGTTTTTCGCAGGGTGTAGATGCCTCTGATGCCAAATCTGTTGCAAGGTGGCAAGAGGTGGCGAGGGAGCAGCTTCAGCAGATTTCTTCGGCGAATATCAGCACGTTTCATGGATTTGCCATGAGCGTGATAAAGAAGTATTTTTATACGATTGGGCTTGATCCATCGTTCAAAGTCGTGCCGACACCGCGAAACATATTGCTCAGAGAAGAGGCTATGGACGAGCTTTTCGCGGAGAAGTTCGAGGCCGAGGACGCAGATTTCATCAGGTTTTTACAAAATTATTCGTCGGCAAAGAACGAAAAAATCGCCAGAGATATGATCGAAAAGGTCTACGACTTCATCATGAATTTGCCGAGGCCGTTTGAGTGGCTTGATGAAAGTGTGCAGAAACTCTATGCCGACACGAGTGAATTCAAGAACAGCGAGGCTTTCAAGTATTCCTTTTATGAGATAACCGTTAGGCTCGATTTGGTAACGAAAAAGCTGAAGGCACTCGGTGATTTCATAGAGGAAAATGGATTCCCATTTATTTGGGAAAAGAACAATCAGGACAGACAGGTCGTCAGTAATCTTTTAGAGATGGCAGAGAGCTTTTGGGCGGAGAAACCTGAGAGCGTTCACGAAAGCGACGACATGGGAGTAGATCTTGACGACTATACTCTTGATTTTGCCGATGCCGAGATGGAGGAATTCAGGGCTGCATTTCGCGGTATCAAGTCTCGTTTCGCAACTTTTGCGGCGAAGAAGTCTGAGAAGGAAAGTGGCTGGGATGATGTCAAGGAAGCCGTGAAAGCTCGGCGTGATGCGGTGAAGGCTGAGCTTGAGTCGCTTGAGAAGAAGTTTTTTCAAAAATCTTTGGATACCTATGTCACGGAAATTCGGGAGACGGCTGAGAGTGCCGAGGTTTTGAAGAATCTGGTCTTGCGCTACCACGAGATTTTTTCGGAGAAGAAGCGGACACTGGGATTCATTGACTTTTCGGATATGGAGCATTTCGCACTTGAAATTTTGGCCGCCGAGAAGGTTTCGGAGGAATACAAAGAGAATTTCAAATACATCTTCATTGACGAATATCAGGACAGTAATTACTTGCAGGAAACTATCATTCAGAGGGTTTCATCGGGGAGTAATGTCTATATGGTCGGTGATGTGAAGCAGAGTATTTATCGTTTCCGGAAAGCCGAGCCGGATTTGTTTTTGGAGAAGTACGGTAGTTTCCCTAAGGGGGAAGGGCAGGGGAATCTGCGGATTGATCTGAATCGGAATTTCCGTAGCAAGGCCGGAATTCTCAATGCGGTCAATGCTTTGTTTGAGAGGCTTATGACCGAGCATTACTCGAATATGACTTATGATGAGGACGCGAAACTAAATCTTGGACTCAATCCGCCCGAGGACAATGAAGCTGCGGGCGAGCACTGGAATGCCAAGCCGGAAATATGGATTGTCTCACCGGCGGCTTCAGAAAGTCCGCAGCCTGATATGAATGGCAATGAGGAGAATCCTGAAAGCAAGACGGCCGAGGATAGGGCTGTCGATTGCGAGGCGCTTATGGCGGCGGAAATCATCAAGGGCTTGGTCGGCACGATGAGATTTGATGCCAAGGAAGGCAAGGAAGTTCCTATTACTCACAGGGACATCGTCATTTTGCTCAGGAAAGACGGCAAGGATGGCGAGAATGTTCAGCAGACACTCGAGGCGGAGGGGATTCCCGCTTTCACGGAGAAGGGTAAGGGATTTTTCGACACGGTCGAGATTGAGACATTTTTGAAACTTCTTGCAGTAATAGACAATTTCCGGCAGGATGTGCCTTTGGCGGCGGCGATGTATTCTGTGGTTTTTGGCTTCACTACGGAGGAGATGGCGACGGTTCGAATTCAGCGGAAGGATGGAAATTTCTATCAGGCTGTTTTTGCTTATGCCGAGGACGGCGGAGATGATGAACTCAGGCAAAAGTGCCGATTGCTCGGAGATAGGATTGAGGCTTGGCGGAGCGATGAGCGTTTCATGCGGCTCGATGAATTCATTTGGAGGCTGATGAATGAAAGTGGTTTGTATTCATATGCGGGCGCGCTCTCTAACGGAGCGCAGCGGCAGGCGAACCTCAAGGCGCTCTTGAAATTCGCTGCTGATTTCCAGAATGACAGGCTTCGGGGGCTTGGCAGTTTTCTCTCATATATGGAAGCGATAAAGAAGAGGGTCGAGACTCCGCAGGTGTCCATGACGGGCGAGGGCGACGACGCGGTCAAAATAATGTCGATTCACAAGAGCAAGGGGCTGGAATTTCCGGTTGTTATACTCTGCCAGATGGACGAGAAACTTGGCGGCGGCTGGCCGAACAACAAGGTGATGCTGCACAAGGATATTGGGATTGCACTCGAGTGGCAGAGTTACGAGCTGCGGGCGTTCAAGAGCACTCTTCTGCACACGAAGATCAGGCAGCGGAACGAGATAGAGGATCAGGCGGAATATATCCGGCTGCTCTATGTCGCTATGACGCGGCCGATGGACAGGCTTTTCATGATTGGGACGAAGAAGGATCCGGTGGCATATGTTGATGAGGTCAAGGCTTTTCCCCTTGGGAAAGACGAGAAAGTTGACATCATGGGGGCAGATAATTTCCTCGATTTGATAATGCCTGTGGCAGTAACTATGCCGGCGTTTGTTGTCAAGGCGATTGAGAATTTGCAGACAGACCACCCCGTCAGCTTCGCTGCCACTACGTGGGTGCCCATACGGTCAACCCCTCCGCCGGAGGGGAATGAAGGGCGAAGAGAGGGGACAGCGGACCTGTCCCCTCTCCTTGCTTCTCGGTTTGATTGGGTTTATCCTTTTGCTTCTGAGGAGGGAGTTAAGGCTAAGTATAGTGTTACTTCGCTTTTGAAGAGGGATGGTACTTCGCGGGCAGACCACCCCGTCAGCTTCGCTGCCACTACGTGGGTGCCCATGCGGTCAACCCCTCCATCGGAGGGGAATGCAGGTGTTCACTTCTTTATGGAGGGGTCTTCGGAGGAGGGTTTTGAGGACGCTGGGCTTTCTGCTGCTGAGCGGGGGACTGTCTTTCATAAGGTGCTTGAGTTGCTTGATTTTCGGGAGGCTTATGAGAACCGCGGGGATTTGACTTTCTTTGAGGCGTTTGTTGCTGGGCTTTCAGGGGTGAGGGCAGGGGCGAGGGCGGACCACCCCGTCAGCTTTGCTGCCACCCCTCCGAGGGAGGGGAATTTGGTGGGGGTGGATTTGCGGCAGCTTTTGCTTTTCTCGGGGTCTCAGATTTGCGAATGGGCCTCGGAAGCCATTCAGGTAAAAAAAGAAATTCCCTTCAATATGAAGATGAATTACGAGGGGAATGAAATAGTCGTTCAGGGTATCGTGGACTGTCTTATCATTACCGGAAAAGAGGCCTTCATCATCGATTACAAGACCGGATATTTCAATGCGGGGGATTGGGCGGAAGAGGAGAGAATCATAGACAAATACGGTGAACAGGTTGAGATCTATGCCGAGGCAATGGCGGCTGTCCTCGGGCGAAGGATAGACGCGGGGTTCATCTACATGACGCGCACGGGAACGCTGATAAAAGTGTGCACAAGCACGGAATAGCAACGGATTTTGCCGGAAACATTTAGCTGATTATTCAGATAATTTCGTGTATTACTTGAAGTGTTGACACCCATTTGCGCATTGATATAATTAATGGGTGAGACTATTTCTCATAAGGAAGTGTCGACTAAATGCCTTTGCTGATTGTGTGCCGAGTTTTGGTTCAAATCAAAGGCGAAAAATGAGGGCAAAAGGCGGTGCAGAAGCAGTAATGACATTTAGTCGGCGTTTCCTTTAATAACAATAACAGCATTTTTATGCGCAAGGAGGATTAAAAGTATGAGCTACGTAGATAGGATTATCGCAGACGTTGAAAAGAAAAACGCCGATCAGCCTGAATTTTTGCAGGCTGCAAAGGAAGTTCTTGAGACACTCAAGCCCGTCGTTGATGCAGACGACAGATATGAGAAGGTTGGTCTTCTCGAGAGACTCGTAGAGCCGGAAAGAATCATCCAGTTCAGAGTTCCTTGGGTCGATGACGCTGGCAAGGTGCACGTTCAGCGCGGATACAGAGTTGAGTTCAATTCTGCAATCGGACCTTACAAAGGTGGACTTCGCTTCCATCCCACAGTAAATCTTTCAATCATCAAGTTCCTCGGCTTCGAGCAGATCTTCAAGAATTCACTCACAGGTCTCCCAATCGGCGGCGGCAAGGGTGGTTCTGACTTCGATCCTAAGGGCAAGAGCGACAACGAAGTAATGAAGTTCACACAGAGCTT
>JAISKC010000023.1 GCA_031261345.1 Eubacteriales Family XIII. Incertae Sedis bacterium
TACGATATGTCATTCTAAGAAATGATAGGAAACCGGAAGCGGTATTTACTAGATGCCGCTCCGGTTTTTCCGTGCTCATGTCTCTAATGTTTTTGTCTCATTTTCAAAAGTGCTTTACATCTGAAATTAGGGTTGAGTAGTAGGGATTAGCTTTTTCAATTTTACACCTAGTTTGTGCCATCTGGAGTTCCAAACGGAATTGAGCATCGCCGCAACATTGTCATGTTCTGCCTGAACCTCGTCCACTCTGTTTTCCAAATTCGCTATCGTTTCCTTTAGGAATGATATTTCACTTTCATATGGCTTGATATACTTGGTTGCAAGTTTATTAATAACTAAATCCGGTTCCCATGCATCCAAAAGAATCGGTAATCTTGCAATCCTATCCTTTTCGCTGAATGATAACCAACACTCAACGCCACCATGCACGAACATCTCTCGGTTGAGCTCGAGTATATCTTTCAACCATGCTGTAACACCCATTCTCTCAGCAAACTCTTCATGTTTTTCGGATATCGTTGCTTGATAGCATACATTTTGATATCTCTGCAAGGATACAGTCTTTTGCCCATTTGCACCTCGTCCATAATTGTAATTGTACAAAGGAGAATAATCTATCCCCTGATATGAGCGCGCGTAGAATAGAATGTAGAACATACCATATATATCCTCGCAAGATATGACCCTGTCGTCACCAATATTATCGTAAGCCTTCTTGAGTAAGTCGGTTTTAAAAACCTTGCCATGCAAATTCCAAGCAAATTTCCTTTCCGCAAAACACAGATGGAGCAAATCATCACTTATCAGTCTTTCCTGAAGTGGTTTTATGTAGTCAACAAACCATTTGATGCTCTCCTCTGGAAGGTCAGACGAGTTTATTACATTCTCGCCAAATTGAATAATATCTGCATCTATACTCACAATTACATCGGATAGAACCTCACAGGCATCAATCACAAGCTCATCATCGGCATCCACAAAAATACAATAATCACCGGTCGCCTTGCTTACCAAATGAGACCTAACGGCAGCGGTGCCCATATTGCGCTCCATGAAAATCGGAACTACACGTTTGTCCTTTTCAGCGTATTCTTTGATAATGCTTGCTGACTTATCAGTCGATGCATCATCTGAAATAACGACTTCAATATCCGCGAACGTTTGATTTATCACGCTATCAACGGTTTCTCTAAAATGATCTCCACCGTTATATACAGGAATCAGAACGGAAAATTTCGCCATTTTGCAGTCTCCTTCACTTTGCACTATTTGCTAGTATTCACCTTACATGTTAATATTCATTATATCAAACTTAATGCATTATAGTCAGTCAGAATATGGAGAAATCGAGAGATGACAAAGATAGCAGTTTTCGGATTGGGTTATGTCGGAATGGCAAATGCCGTGCTTCTTGCCCTGAAAAACGATGTTGTTTGCGTTGATATAGATGAGGAGCGTGTCAAATCCGTCAATGCAAAAAAATCTCCCGTTCTGGATTCGCTTCTTGAAGCATACTTACAAACCAAAGACATGAATATTCGAGCTACATCGGATGCTGTTTCTGCTATTCAGGATGCATCGTTCATAGTCATTGCAACGCCTACTGACTACGATTCCACAAGGAACTTTTTCGACACTTCTTCGATTGAAAAGGTGTTGGAAACTGTGGTGATGAACTGCCGCAAACAGTCAGCATCCAATCCTACCATTGTAATTCGATCGACTGTTCCGGTTGGTTATACTGAAATGATAAAAAAGAATGTTGAATATGAGGATATTCTCTTTATTCCCGAGTTTCTCAGAGAAGGCAGTGCATTGTTCGACAGTATTCACCCAAGCAGACTCATCATTGGAGGTGAATCGCGCGCGGCCGAATTCGCTAAACTACTTGAAGAAGGGGCTGAGGATGCCGATGTTCCTATCCTATTCATGAACACAACCGAGGCGGAGTCTGTCAAACTATTTGCAAATACATATCTCGCTTTGAGAGTTTCTTATTTCAACGAACTTGATACTTATGCTGAGGAACGCGGTCTTGATACAAGGTCAATCATCGAAGGTATCGGTCTCGACCCACGTATCGGCACCCATTACAACAACCCGTCATTCGGATACGGTGGTTATTGCTTACCAAAGGATACCAAGCAGCTTCTTGCGAACTACGATGAAGTTCCGAACAACATCATTGAAGCTATTGTCGATGCAAATCGAACAAGAAAAGACTATATAGCGAACCGAATTTTGAAGAAGGCAAATTTCCCTCAAAATGATCACCCTATCATTGGTATATATCGCCTTATCATGAAAGAAGGCAGCGACAACTTCAGGCAGTCCTCGATTCAAGGCGTGATGAAACGCATCAAAGCAAAAGGGGTTGAAGTCGTAGTCTATGAGCCTACATTGCACGCTGAAACATTCTTCAACAGTCGAGTGATAAGCACCCTCGATGAATTCAAAGCTATTTCCGATGTCATCGTAGCCAATCGCTATTCGCCTGAAATTGAAGACGTAATGAACAAGGTCTACACCAGAGATCTTTACTCCTGAGACTAGAGTTTTCTAACGTTCATACCTTCACGGTCGTAGATTTCAGAAATACTGTTTTGCCGTTCGCAAGGACAGCATATGAATCTATAAAGTATTTTCCTTTTTCCTTATGTTCGGACAATTTGATTGTGCGACTGTATTTTCCGCCATCGCTTGCTATTCTGTCCGTATACCATCTCAAATCATTCTGCCCACCTCGGGCTCCCCAAACAGCAAATTTGACGGCGGTTACGCCCGGCAATCTAAAAACATTTGACACACGAGCCGTCATTCTTTTCTTTGACTTGTTGAGTTTCACCGACATACTGACTTTCGGAGCCTTCACTTTTGTCTTCGTTTCGGAGACCAATTTTTCAATACCGTTTGAAGTTGTCGCATATACTCTGACATGATAAGTCCCATATTTGTAGTTATGCTTTGACATACTCACTTTGTGTGAAAATGCGGTCTTATTTTTTGTTGTTTTGTACCAACGCAAATCATCCTTATTACTTCCGTGCCAAACAGCGAGGCGAACGGATGAAACCGGTGCCCATGAATCTGAAGTGCTCACTTTGACATTGAATTTGCCCGTCGTTGAATTGGTGGCTGAAATCTTGATTTTGCATTTCACAACGTTTTTGAGCACATTTTTGTTCAAATGAACATCCCCTGCAAGCCCCATTGCATTTTTTGCGTTTACAAGACCATAACCATAATAGTCGTCTCGACCATTAGCACCTTTATCGGTGGCTGTAAGATATAGAATATCCTTTATCTGTTCAACTGAAAGCTCTGGATAAGAAGACCAAATGAGTGCAATAATACCACTGATATACGGTGTTGCCATCGAAGTGCCACATTTATACGTGTAAGCATTTCCGGGTTTTGTGCTTAATATTCCGTCTGAATCACCATTGCCACCATAATCGCCTCCGGGAGCTGCAATATCCTTGTACTTATTATGGTCAGAATAGGCAGTTCTCTTCCCATTTTTTGCTGTCGCGACAACCGATATAACATTTTCAAAATCGCTCGGAAACACATATGCCGACTTGTCTGCATTTCCTGCGGCGGCAACCGTAATGATTCCCCTTTTATATGCATCGTCTACAGCCTTATTTAATGCCTTGTCATTGCCATATCCACCAAGACTCATATTCACTATCTTACAACCATCATTAATTGCTCTTTTATAGGTCGCAATCAATTTTGACGAGTCCGTAACATCCTCCCCCAACGAATTCTTATAAAACACCTTATAGGGGATGATTTTTGCTCTGTTGTATGATACTCCGGCTATGCCCTTCCCGTTGTTTGTATCCGCAGACAAAATGCCCGCCACATGAGTTCCGTGCTGCTGCCCATCGGCTGAATCTGTTACATTCGTATTCTTGTCAACAAAATTCCACGCTTTTTCCGCAATCACGTTTGCAGCTAAGTCTTCGTGCGTAATATCGAGGCCGGTGTCAACTACGGCAACTTTCACGACCTGTTGTGCTGATGGCATCATATTCCATGCTTGCCTAAGACGGGTTTTGTATGAGGACTGAAGTGCCCACTGATTCGTGAAGTGCGGATCGCTTACGCCTACCGCATTTGTCTGAATATTTTCATCATCAAGCAGAGAATATATATAGTTGGGCTGCACATAATCAATAGCGGGGTTCTCATTATATTCAGAGATTGCGTCTCCGACATATCCTTCGGTCTCAACCACTATCGCCTTGACGTCAGAATCCATTTCCACGGTTTCGGTTATAGTATCTTCATCAGATACAATATTTTCCTCGTCAACACTATCCTTCATCACCAAGATGATCTCATTTGAAGAAATGGCACCGTCCTCTGCCAAAGCATCAATATTTTCAGAAGATATATTCTGAGCATATTGATCATCAGTCGATTCCGCAAACGATGATGGGATATTCAAAGCAAACAAAAGACAGAATATCAGCCCGAAAGCTGAAATTCGATTGAACTTGCGATTGGGAAATATTTTCATATATTTTTCAGATAGCTTTGAGTTTCAGTATATATTCCATCAAGCTATACCCATATCCTTCGCCGGTTGCCCAACCTTTGCCGTTTGGATTTTCCTTTTGTCCAAGCCATTGAACGTAGCGAGCGCAGCCCTTCGGTGTCACGAGATGGAACCGTGGATCTACCAAGTCATGAACAAGGTTCGGTGTGGTCGTTCCATAAGCTTCCAAATGCTGAACCTGTGCCCTTATCCCCGTCCTAACATTGGGAAACCACGCACTACTTCCGGATGGGTTCGAATCTACCGCTCCCAATCCGCCAAAATTGAACTGCTCAATGCTGACGGCACCTCCATAGTGCAGAAATCCTGTCTCTTTCATTATTTGGGCGAACAGAACTTCCGCGCGAACACCTTCGTCTCTAGCTTCATCGTAGCAAATCGTAGCAAATGCAGTGATATCGGAAGCCCCACCCTTCCCGAGTTCTGTTGATGGATAAGGACCATTGACGTTGGCTTTGTTGTACCATTTGACCATTTGCTGAACGGTTACCGATGTTGTTCCCATCACCTTATACAAATCATTGGTATCATAGTCAATGTCCGAATCAAGAAATGTAACACCGGCGCTACCAACAAATTTCTTTATCCCGTTTGCTGAGGTAATATACGCATCGGCCTTATAATTACCGACATGGTATTTGTGATTTTGAGGATTTATCAGTATCGAATATGTACTGCCGACCTTCACAGCCGAATACCAAGCGAGATCGCTTTGATCTGTTCTTTGCCAGACCGCCACTTCAACCTTTGTCACATATTTGCTGGGCTTAATCTTTTGGATAGCAATTGTTCCTTTCGGATTGCCGCCTCCGGAAAGAGCAGTTACAGTCGCTGTCGGCCCTACAATTGAAAAGGTGCTACCACCTACATAATTAGATGAACCACCCATTGTCGCATAAACATCAACATTGTACTTTCCGAGTGTCTTATGTGTCGAAATATTCACTTTGGCAGACCAATTACTTCCCGACTTCGTCCCTTTATACCAAATCAAATCGTCCTGGCCGCCCTTGTCGCTCCAAACGGCGAATCGAACATCTTTGACCGGCCCCCTGGCCCCTATATCTTTTGCTGTGATAGTGACATATTTCTCATTTTTTGAAATAGTCTTCGTGAACGAAACGGTAGGAGCTTTAATGTCCACAGTAGTAGTCTTCACGGAATTTCGAACACCATCTTTTCCTCTGACATATGCATGTATGTTGTATTTTCCGAATACATACTTGTGATTACTTACCTTTAGGGTCACGCGATATTTTCCGGAAGAAACCTTCTTTGCAGTATACCAAACTATGTCGTCTTGCCCGTTGCTCTCACTCCAAATCGGTATCTGCACCTCAGCAACTGCATTTGGACCGTTCGGAGCTTTGACGCCCGAAAGAGTGACTTGATATACTCCGCTACTCTTCTTTACAACTTTTAGAGATTCAGCAGTGTTTTTCTTGATGGTAAAGGTTTTTGTGCCGAGATGAACAGAATTTCCACCAATTGTCGCATACGCATCCGCATAATATTTTCCCGAGGTTTTGTGCTTTGTGATATTGGCCTTGGCAACCCAATTGCTTCCGGATTTTGTGGCGTCATACCAAACAAGGTCGTTCTGACCGCCCTTGTCGCTCCATACAGCGTATCTGACTTTTGTCACCTTGCCTCGTTGTCCGGCATTTTTTGCGGTTAATGTCACATATTTCTGGTTTTTCGAGATACTTGAAGCAAGGTCAACCGGTGGCACAATAACATTCTTCGTTGTTTCCTTGACTAAGGTGCGAACCCCATTTTTGCCTGTGACATAAGCATGAATATTGTAAATTCCTCCATCGTACTTATGATTACTAATCTTTATATTTGCATAATAATTTCCTTTAGCACTCAATTTTGCGGTATACCACACCAAATCGTCTTGTCCATTGTTCTTGCTCCAAACAGGGAATTGAACCTTGGAAACACCCTTAGGTCCAATAGGGGCTTTGACACCTGAGAGTGTCACCCTGTACGTTCCGCTACCCTTGTCTGTAACTGTCAACTTTGATGCACTGTTTCCCTTGATGTTGAAAGTGGTTCCGCCGATGTATACGGAATAGTTGTTGATGTAAGCATAAACGTCCACATAATATTTGCCCGTCGTCTTATGATTTTTTATTTTGACATCGGCATTCCACTTGCTTCCTGTTTTGCTACCCTTATACCAAACTAAATCATCCAGTCCACCCTTATCACTCCAAACTGCGTAGGAAATACCGGTGAAATCAGAAGGAGCATTTGAGATGGTCTCGGATAACGAGACTTTTGAGTGGTATCCGTTTACAATCGGAGTGCTCAATTCAGCCTTTGACTTTCGAATACGTAGCTTTTCCTGATTTCCGACCTTCTTCCCATTCGAATAGGCTTGAACGTAGTACACGCCTGCACCGGTATGATTCGCTGTATTTATATTTGCATAATAGAAAAATCCGGCGCTCAGTGTTCCCTTATAATCAGTGGCATTACTCTTCCCCTCGGACTCCGACCATACCTTAAATTTGACATTTGAATAAAGCCACGAGGAATTCAGGTGTACACTAAAAGTTCTGTTGAAATCGTTTCTGTCGACGATCTCAAGTGGATTGACATTGGAATTTGAAAGTTGAAGTGCATTAACTATACCAACAGCGTCTGCTATGCCTAGTGTTTCAACAAAACCCGGTTGTTGTAATTTTGCCGCGTCATTCGGATTGCTGAGGAATGCGTGCTCAATGACGATGCCCGTCATACCCAACTTCTTTGATTCTCTGACAATCTGATAGTAATCGGCTACGCTGCCATCAGGATAAACCGATGCTGCATCTCCGTTTTGCGGATAGTCTCTATAATAACTCCCATTATTTGCCAATCCCTGTTTTGAAAGCTGTGATAAGATATTTGTTGCTAGATTCGCACCCTCAAGGTATGCTTGCGTACTGTAATTTGCATTCGGAGGTAGCACCATAGCTCCGCTTGCTGAGGCACTACCACTGTTGAAATGAAATGAAATCAAATAATGTGCACCAAGAGCTTTTGCAGCCTCTATTCTCTTCTGATTACAATTTCCGGAGGTGCCCGTGCTCCCATATGGGCAAGCACCACTAATATCGCGTGTCATATGGATGATTAAATTGTCATAGCCGGACAAAGCAGACTTACAAGCATATGCAACACGGACATTCAGAGTTTCTTCATTAAGACCATGCCCCCTCGCACCTGCGTGAAAATCATCGTGACCGGGATCGAGCGCAAGGATAATCGGACCCCCTGCATAGGGATTTAATGCCATTGCAGATATTCCGTCCGAAATTTCTGGGGGATCTAACCTATAGAGATCTTCGTCGTCGGGTAGAACAGAATCAGCTTCTTGATCAAGAACTTCCGAATCTTCATCAAAACCTGCCCCTTGCGAATCTTGAGTTTCATCCTGAGAATCCTGTGCATCCTGAGGCTTTTGTTGTTCCGAAAGACTTTCGTCTTCAACGATAACTTCGTCATTTGGTTCATCGCTCGCATATGCAGGACTGATTGTAGAAATCGTAGCCAGCAGAACAAACAATGCCAACATAATCGAAATCAGCTTAGTTAATTTTTTGTTTGAATAATACATATTATTGAATCTCCCAATTTGAATGTGATATAAAATTGCACATATATATATTATCACATTTCATTGATTAACGGAAAAGTTTCCTCCTCGTTTTCTGCATCAACGCAGAAAATCCTTCATCACGCAGAATCCTTCTTGCCTTTCCGAAGTAGCCTGCCGGCTCCGGTCGATCTATCTGTGCGAGAGTTTTGCGAAGTTCATCGTTGGACAACAAAAACGGGTTGTAGTCACTGGGAAAATGATATATTTTCTCTCTGTAATTTATGCGAACGTCATTGTCGATTTTCTCTCCGGAGGAATACGTATCATATGACCACGTCGTTTTCGAAATCTCATCTAAATTGTTTGCATTATGTATTTGAGCATATTCCTCAAACAAATTTCTGAACGGATGTGGCCCTTCCGGAAGCCAATTTCTCATACACATCTCAATCGTCCCCGGAAAGCCCGAGAAGTGAATGAATCTGAGTGGGTGTCCCTTTATGAATATTTCACCGTTTTCATTGGTCATTCCGCTGTCCAAGAGTGACCATGTTCCAAAATCGTAACCGCGATGCTTGAAGATAAATGTATCGAAAAAACAAGGTGCTAAATCAACCCACTTCTGATCTGTGAATATACCTCTGGCAATGTCATCATAACAAAATCGGGAAAGTCTATCTGCCCACCATGAGATGAATTCACGGGCTTCACCCGAATTGTCCACAGCTAAAAAGCCCAAATTGAATGTCCCATGAGCCATGCTGGATATCTCCATGTCAATGTTCCCCGGCTGAAGTAAGTGTGGACACAAGACAATCGGATGCTCTTTCAGAACATCTTTCAATTCCGTGAAATCAGAATAAACATAAATATCGGGATCTAAGTATAGGAACATTTCATTGTCGGGAAAACGACTCTGCAGATATTGAAAGAAGTGCCCTTTCACCGCCGTCGATGCTTCGACAATAGCATGTTTGAAAATGAATGAATCGAACCCTTCGCCCCATGCGTCTTTTGCAAGTACGATTTCATCAAACCCGTCATAATCAAAATTCGGCAAATGCTCATTTTCCAAGAGACACACAATAAAAGTAGCATCCGGAATATTCTCCTTTATAGATTTGGCCAAGGTGCGAGCTTTGTGAAGGTAATTTGCACAAATTGATGTAAATATTATCATTTTATTCTCCTGTTATTTTCCACGAAATAATTTTAGAAATAGGCTATACAACGGCATGAGTCCGGGGATTTTCTTGAATTTCTCCATATGCTCATAGGCTCTCCTGTACTCCTCAACTTTTGCCTGAAGCAAAAACATATCAAAGTGAATATCAATGAAAGCTTTTCGCAGCAAAATGGCATATTCATCATAATGCATATGGAAAAAATCCTTATGCCTCAAATATAACTGCCTATAAGTCTCATTCACTTTGTCCTGATCTTCTATGAAATTTGTGGTTCGGGATGTTTCCTTCAACCGATAATGGAATAAAGTCTCCGGTATCTGAAGTATTGTTTTCTCGGTTTCCAGTATAGATAACCAAAAGTCATAGTCCTCCATACCATTGTGGAAGTCGGTACAAAATCCGCCGACGGCTTCCCAGTCAGATTTCCTGAAAACCGCTGTCACAAAAACGATATTGTCTACAATCATTTTCTCAAACGAATAATCCGGTATTGTCCAACTTCGATCTTTGCTTCCAAACGAATCAGCTTTGCAATACACGACTCCTACGCTACTGTTTTTCTCCAATACGGACACAGCCTTTTCTATATAGGTCGAATCGATCAGGTCATCTGCATCAAGAGGCAAAATATAGGCTCCGCGGCTCTGCGATATTGCATAATTCCTAGCTTTTGACGGTCCGGAATTTTCGATTCTATATACTGCAATATTGTCCTCGTCAATACTGTCAAGAATGTCTACGGTCTTCTCATCGGTTGACCCGTCATCAACGATAATCAACTCGATATTACTGTATTTTTGACGCTTCACCGATTCTATACTCTCTAAGATATAATCGCCATCATTATAACAAGGCATAACGACAGAAACCAAAGCACCATTCTGATTGTTCGTGTTATTCATCCGATTCTCCCAGCATATTAAATGCAACTAAATTGTCAAAACCCCAAGAATAAGTCCGTTCAACGAGTTCATACAATACGACATCCGGACCAAATGCTTCCGACATGGTTTTTATTATACTACTATCGGAAGGCGGTTTGATATAGTAAACTTCGGCATAACTTTCAATAAAATAAGGGAGGAAAAACGTATTGATATATGAATCTCCTATTATCAATAATTTTTTTCCGTCGGCAATATTGTCATTTTCATAATATTGACATATACCGTCATACCCAATATCTGCAAGCTTTTCGTGAGATAACGGAGCATCATCACTCTTGGTATCATTTCCGTAGATACCATAGACATCAACAAGTTTCCCTGCAGCCTTTTTCAATGAATAAGTGTATAGAGTGTCGGGATATCCGGAAAGAATAAAATCACTCCCCGGCAAAGTCTTTTCCGTCTTCTCCGTCTTTATATTTAAGTCCTCCTCTCCCAAAATCACAAGCCCTTCCTGATATTCGGCAAGCCTATTCATGATTTCCCGATAACCGACAAAAGCACCTTTCCAATTCCAGTGTGATGGATCAAATGAAGCGTAATAGAGCATTTCGTCACCCTTTGCTTCTATTAATGGTGCTGTCAGATCAAGTGCATCAATGTTTGTGTTTTTATTCACGTAGTCACTAATCATAGCAAGTCTCGATATAACGGGTTTCTCAAAAAATGTATTCGGATATAATTCCGGATACACATTTTCCTTATCAGGAATAGTGCAGAATAAGAGAGGGATCCCTTGACTTTCAAAATAGTCATTGAATGCGGAGAGATTTTGAATGCTCTTTTCCAATTCGTCCTGACCCACGGGTGCATACGGAGGTAAGCTATTGGGTGTATCTTTGCTGCCCGTCGAATAAAAAAGATTTCCGTCCTCACCCTGCAACAAATGAGAATCCGATAGATAATGAAACAGTTCGAAAATTGATGCTTGAGTAGCAGTGGCTGAAAACTCTTTAAACCCGATATTGTCATTCAGAAAGCTTTCGGTTCGTTCTCTTGCGCCCACACCCCATACATCGTCATCATCCTTGCCGAATATATCGGAAAACTTCATAACAACACGATTTTCTGTCTCCAGTATTTTTTCAGAATTGTGATTCATAAAAGCTACAGGCAAAAGAATCGCCAGCAAGAATACAGCTATCAATATTATATTCAGTTTCCTTCGCAAATCACTTCCTCCTAAAACCTGAAATATAAAAAGGGATTGTAATTTTGGTTCACAATGAACAGTAACGATACACCCAAAATGATTACTATGCCCAAGCCCTGTAATATATACAGTATCACACCAAAATTTTTCGTTTCCGCCACATCCTGCAGTTTCATCTTCAAAGCAGGATATACAGGAATAGACAGCAACATTGCAACAATGATAACAAATATGAAAAAACCGTTAAGATAATACAGTGAAGAAACTTTTGCAGATGCCTGCGATAAGAATCCAAACATATTCTTAATATATACAATTGCATATTCAATACTGTCGCTACGGAACAAAACCCAACCGACTACAACCACAAGTAATGTATAGATTCGCCCTGTGATCACAACCCAAATATTTTGCGGCACAGATTCTTTTGATTTACCTTTTTTTCTTCGCCTGATGACATTTTCAATAATGATGAAAAACCCATGCCATAGTCCCCAAATAATGAATGTCCATCCGGCACCATGCCAAAGTCCTGTTGCTAAAAAAACAATCAAGAGATTGAAATAGACGTTGCCACTTCGGCTTCCACCAAGTGGAATATATAGATAATCCCTAAAGAATGACGACAAAGAAATATGCCATCTTCGCCAAAATTCCCGAATGGATTTCGAAACATACGGATAGTCGAAATTTTCACGAAATTTGAAACCGAACATTCGGCCAAGACCGATTGCCATATCGCTGTAGCCGGAAAAATCAAAATATATCTGAAGCGTATAACAAATAGCGCCCACCCATGCCGTGGCAATCGTATGAGTATCAGCGGAAGCGTTGAAAATGCTATCGGATATTAAAGCGACATTGTTTGCTATAAGAACCTTCTTCCCCAATCCGAAAACAAATCGCTTGATTCCATAGGAAAAGTCTTCAATCGATTCTTGCCTTGAGTCAATTTGCTCAGCGATGTCATTGTATCGGATGATGGGTCCCGCAATGAGCGGGGGAAACAGTGCAATATAAAGGGCTATCTTCAAGGGATTTCTTTGAACCTTTGCATTACCTCTATACAAATCAATAATGTAGGTCATACCTTGAAAAGTGAAAAACGAAATACCTATCGGCAGAGCTATGGACTTTATAGCAAATGTCGTTCGAATCGTTGCATTCATGGTTTCAATAACGAAATCATAATACTTAAAATATCCAAGAAGTGCCAGATTTGCCGTTATCCCCAGTGCTAAAACTATCTTCCTGTACAAATCCTCTTTATCTCTTATCCTGTGAACTGCCAATCCAAACAAATAATTGATGGATATTGATGCAATCATAATGACAAGAAGCTTACCCTCGCCCCAGAAATAAAAAAACAGGCTCACCAAAAGCAAAACCAAATTCTTTAGTTTGCGAGGTGCAAGAAAATATAATGCCAAAGTTACGGGAAGAAAAGCAAATAGGAATACGACTGAGCTAAAAACCATATATTATCTTGTCCTCTGGGCATCGATTGACAGCAGAATATTCAGCTGCGTCTCTAAGTTTTGTCTTGCCCTCTTCGCACTGGTGTCCAGTATCAGTCCGCAACAGAATGATTGGAGGGCGGACAGAAGAAGGAATACCGCTACAACTAGTTTCGGCACGCTTAGTATCACTTTGAGTTTCGCAAAGGTGACGAAGGCCGGAATCAGAAAGACCAATGCCAAAGCGAATAGCACGGCTGCTATCAGGCCAAAGAACAACAGAGGTCTGTAGTCCTTGAACATATTGAATATCTTGAGAAGAACCTTTGAGCCGTCCCTGTATGTGTTGAGCTTTGATTCGTTGCCCTCCGGCCTTTCAGTGAAGAAAACAGGCTCGGATTTGATCCTGAATCTATTGTCTAGCGCGTGAATCGTCATCTCGGTCTCGAGCTCAAATCCCGGTGAGAGCACGGGGAAGGTCTTGACGAAACCTTTGCTGAGCACGCGAAATCCTGACATGATATCCGGCACATTTCCTTTGAAGATGAAGTTGACGAGATTTTTCACCAATTTGTTGCCAAGGCCATGAAACGCCCTCTTGTTTTCACTGGAATAATTGGCAGAAAGCCTATCTCCGATAATCATGTCGTATTGACCACTCAAAATGTCATCTATCATCGGCGGTGCAATTTCCGCCGGAAAGGCATCGTCCGCATCTGTGAGCACATAGCAATCTGCCGAGACATCGCGGAACATTGCCCGCACAACGTTACCCTTGCCCTGCCTTCTCTCGTATCCGACAATGGCACCGGCTTTTCTTGCTATTTCATCGCTTCCGTCCGTGGAATTGTTGTCATAGACATAAATCTCGGCATTCGGAAGTGCCGATTTGTAGTTTTTCACCACGATTTCTATCGTAGATGCCTCATTGTAACAGGGAATGAGTACCGCAACTTTCTTCGTCATGACTTTGTCTTTCCTTTCATCATTAAATGTGTACACTTGCCCTTATGAGACCTTCCCAATGCAGTAAAACCGTGCAAATACTTTTAACAACCTGAGCTTATAAAACACCAAAAATCCCAATAATGCCAAATATGGAAACCACTTTTCACCTTTTGGTTTGAGAAGAAAATTTCTGTTTTTCAAAAACTTTGGATAGCATCGCTCAACTTCGGGAAATATACTTTTGAAACTATCCATGAACTCTCTGTATGTAGAATTTCTTCCGCTCCACAGAAAGTAAAAAATTGCTGCCCGAACTATGAACCATTCATATAGTGGATTTTCGAATTTGCCGGCCCGATCAATCTCATAAAGTTCCCTGAAAAGGAAAATGATTGAGTCGGAGGTACTCTTTGTCAGCCTCTTCTGGGTTGTGTTGGAAACGCTTTTTTCGTTGTAATACCAATTGTAACCGGTGTTCTGAATACACTTTATCTTGTCTGTGCTTGCAAGAATTTTGACACAAAATACTGCGTCTTCACCAACACTATTATCAAAGAATAAGGCTCCACTTTCCCTTAATGCTTCTGTATTTATGATTCTTGCCCACGGTGCTGTGAGGAGAAATCTGGCGGGTCTGGTGTTTTCGAAACAAACTTTCTTTATGATCTTGCCGGCACTGTTCGGCCTTTTATATCCGCCCATCACCATATCTAATCCCGTCTTGTCAATCTCCGAAAAATAAGTTTGGCAATAGTCTTTATCTATGAAATCATCTTGATCTATGAACATGACATATTTTCCGTGAACCAAAGATATGGCTTCGTTTCTGGTTTTCGCCACACCGATATTCTCATGTAGATATCCAAATACAACCGAAGGGAATTTTTTCACGTATTCCGATATTATCCGATTGGAGCCATCGGAAGATCCATCGTTGAAAAGAGCTATCTCAAGGTGCTCATAACCGATGCTCTGTTGGAGTACACTATCGATGCAACGGGACAAATACTTTTCTCCGTTATATACAGGAATTATTATTGATATTAATGGGGTTTGTTCCGTCATCGTCTATCCTCCGACCCATAGTATAGCATATATCAATCTTTCCTCTCCACACTTCCAGCCTTGTTTTTGCGCAAAATCAAGCGATACGCAACAGCATATGAAATGCACTGAAGTGTGTTTGCAATAAGGTAAGAAATAACGCCTCCCATTACGACGAGTGAATTTACAAACATCACACTTAAAATAGTAATTATGATCACTGTTGTGACATATAAGACGACTTGAACAGGAAATTTCCTCATGATAACAAGTGCGCTAGAAAATATCATAATGATTACATTTGCAACACCGCCAAGGACGATTAGAGCGATATCCCATTTGTAGGGGTAAAGGTCAACTCCATATATCAGGGTGAGAATCGGAGCACCCAGAAAGTATGCCGCAACAGTTCCGAAAACACCGACTGCAAGTGCTACGGAAATAAGCCTGAAAATGACGCGATTGAACGTGGTATAGTCGCCTTTCGCGAGCATTTCCGACAGAGTGACGACCCGAGGCTGAAGTATGAACATCCCGAACAGTGCGACGGCGGTTGCGGGCATCACCACTATTCCGAAATATCCCTGTGCATCCTCATGAAAGACATCTATAAAATACCTTGGAACATTGATGATTAGGTTGCTTAAGAATGCGAGCAAAAATACCGAAAACATGCTTTTCATCAACATTAGCAAGCCTCTGATATCGGTATGGCTTGTGTCCTTTGGTCCCAGTCCTCGCATCTTTCGAACGTCATAAATCAGAATAATAATCAGATTGACTGCAACCAAACCGATCGATGCAAAAAGAATGTTTTTCGTAGCTACATCTATTGCCAAAAATAAGGCGAATCCAATTGCCCCCTTGAGTGTCATTGAGTACCCTGCTATGTATAATCTACCGCATTTTTGAATTACTCCATAGATTGCATCACATATTGCTTCACAGATTTTGAAGGCAACGAGTGCAATTAGAAGAGAGGCTTTTTCTATTGAATATGAGTTTGCAAGCACAAATGCGATTGCGACCAAAAACATGACCGCCGATGTGACAAATTTGAGACGGATATAACTCTTAGGTGGATACTCATTTTCCGCATCGGAAACTTGATAGATTCTCCCACCGTAATATCCTATCGTATAGAACACAACGGAATAGGAAAAACAAAACGAAAAGACGCCGGCATCAAGTATCCCATTCACTCTCGTTACAACAATGAGCAGAAGTAGCGAAATGAAAGAATTGACGGTAGTTCCAACCGTATTCCAGATATAATCCTTACGGAGATTTTGCGTTTGTCTCATCTCCTATGCCTCGTTGCTATCCATGGATTTGGAGTAGAACTTCATTACCAGATTTGCAATCGGTGCGGGCCAATACCTCTGAAGTATCGACAAATCTTCCCTATATCTCGCCCCATTTTGTATATTCTCGGTCGTTTCCGATCCCTCATGAATTCGGTGCCCCATGAGCGGTTCCGGAACATAAAGAAAATCACCTTTTTCTCTCGCAAACCTAGACAGTGCTTCCCAATCCATACTGTTGCGATATTCCGAGTCAAACTTGAAATCATGAAAACGCTTTTTGTTGAAAGTGATTGCCGGACAACAAATCGGATCACCGATTGATAGCACCCTGTTTCGAACGAAACGACTTCTTGGAAACAGTTTTATAGGCCTGTTCATATGCCGCTTTATCACCAACAAACTATTTTCTATCTCCCTTTTTTCTCCCCGTATCTCAAAGTAATCCGTGTATGCCAACACCGGATTGGTGGATCTGGCAAGCAACTCCAAAACCCTCTCGGCATACGTGGGCTCATATATATCATCTTGATGTGCCAATGTGACATAATCGGTCTCGGCAAGTGCATATGCTGCATCCCAGTCACCCACGATACCGCCGGTGCCGTTTTCATTGATAGAAACTTCTATACCATAACGCTCTGCCTTTTGGACAAGCAAATCTGTAGGCGTTGACGTGGACACAACAACCCTACTTTGAACGGTTTGCCGCTTAAGGCTGTCAAACAGATCTTCAATATACACACTGTCCCTGTATGCACAAACGGCGAAGGTGTGATTAATTTTCGCACTTTCAACCATTTCAGTTCCTATCAACCTTCCCTGCAAACGGATGGCTTCGGTTTGGGCCGACCGCTATTCTCTTGATACCGCGTGCGAAAATGTATATCGGATCCGGCAGAGGTTTCAACCCCCGCTTGATTTTCTCCTTTACCCTACGAGTAGACATTGCAAATCTCATGTGCTTTTTCAGTATCCATATGAGGTGCTTGTAGGTATAGAAGGAAAAGTCCATATCAACGAAAACCGAGTTTATTTCGCGAAGGTAATGCCTGAGGTCAGTGTATTCGAGTGATGCGTAGCCGTCCGTCATCACGAATGCGGGATAATAGCCTGCGTCTTGGGAGACGTATGGATAGATCCTCTCGATTGCGTGAAGAAACGTCCCGTCTATATCCAGCGGTTCTTCGGGAAAATCGTCGTAGTCCCATCCTTGCTGGAATAATTTGCTCAGTGCAGCGCCCCTGAACCAAAACGCCCCGCCAAATGGGCAAATCGGAGCCTTTTTTTTGTCAAATGGGACTTTGAGGCCCAGTTTTGCGGCCAAGGCTACGGTATTGCTGTAATTTTCTGTCCATTCTCCGCCCGCAAGAGGAAACCAGATGGAATGATGGGGGGGAGGAGGAACCAAAAGGCCGAGTCTTGGATTTGCCTCGAATGTCGATAGAACATTTTCCACGAATTCCTTAGACGGAAGTAAATTTTCGTTAATTTTGTAAGCCCAACTCGCTGCCAAATCAAGCCCTGACTGTGCACTCTTCTTCTCTTTCCAGAAGCACAATATTTCATATCTGTCTATGATGTCAGCCATGCCAACCAAAAGAGCACTCTCGCTGCGCCCCCTGTTTTCTACAAGGCGAACCTCGATTTCATTTGCAATTTCTTCAAACAGAACCGCGATTTTTTCTGCCTTATCCTGCGTATTTGTTGTGATATATAAATCAGCATCATCGGGCATCGACTTTGCGTAATGCAAGGCCTCTTCAAACATATCCGGAAAGTAAAGGTGCATGATGAGCGCAGTCTTTGAGCGCTTTTGTGCCGGACGGCTCAACGTCAATTTCTCAGGAAGAATGTAGGTGAGCGACAGAGCTTTCACAATATCGTATTGATGGAATATGCGAATAATTCTTTGCAAAATCAAATCTTCATCATAATCGGTAGACGTTTTTATGTAATCAAAGGCCAGAGGCACCTGTTCTCCAGCGTTGATTTCAAGAGTATCGGTGTTGAACAGCTTGCACTTCACAAAGGGCGATTTCGCGTCTCTGAGCAGCAAGAGCGGTCTGAGTAATGTTGGATTTGGATACTCAGGATCAACTTCAAGATTGTTTATGTAGACATCCCAAGTGAAGCCCCTGTCCTCGAGGTATTTTGTGAAATAGGCTTCATGACGCCCTACCGCGTCTTCCCATGTCTTTATCTCCGGCAGACCTTCCCAATAGGCTTTCAGTATGTCTGAGTCGAGTAGCCTACCGCGCATTACTAAGAAATATGTTTGAATATGTGCGGGGATATATCCATATGGATTGACTCTTGTGAAATCATCGTGATGCTCATCGTGCCTCGTTATGCCCCAGAAATCGGCTTCCCTGTTTGACATCTCCTCGAACATATCGCCAAGCGGATAGACAGGGCCAAATACGGTATCGTTTGCAAGTATCACCTCATCATACGATGGGATTTCATCCCACCCTATTTGCTGAAGCCCAAATTTGTATGCAGCCGCGTCAAAGCCTACGTTCTCACGGACGTACACTTCATTTGTATAGTCAGCAAACAGTGCTTTTGCCTCATCCGTCGGCTCGCAGTTGCTTACAATCAAAAGTCTGCTTACGTGTGCGCCCAGAGACGAAAGGTATGGCCGAAGATACTCATCAGCAATCCCATCTTTGTCATAAAAAACGAATACACAAGCTCTTTTCATCGGAATATTATCTCCCTGAATATCATGGGGATAGTGATGCACTGCAATAGGCAACACGCGAGGAAGAGATGGCGATCGCTTATCCTATTTCGCGTCAACTCATTTCCGTTCAAAAGCAAAGCTATCAGAGGAATGAGAGGAATCAAATACCTACCCTGTTGGCCTTGAATGATTTCTGATGAAACAGGTGTCCAACTCACGAAGAAAACAAACATCATCAGGACAAAAGCTCCGGCAAATGCGACGATGAAGAGCACTCTATCCGTAGTCTTAATGATGATTTCCTCATCTCTTCTCCTCAGTGCGGCAAATGCCAAAATCAGAACATAGCAAAGGATGATTTGCGGCTTGATCATTATTTCGAGCCATCCGAGATTGCTACCAACCATGGTCAAAATCAGATCCTGAAGACCTACCAATGAGGATTTTACGAACATCTTGATGAATAGTAATGGGTTTGCAAGAAAGTCCGCAAATGTGAACAGTGCACCATCATCTCTTACTATTGCGGTGTTTTGGGTCGCGTCTATCATATTGAAAAAGATAAATAGGACAATCACAATGGCCACAAGTACACAGCCTGCCAATATAAGAAGGTATGCCTTTCGCTGCCTCTTATCGGAGAAGCACTTCTGCGGCAGGAAAAACGGTAGTAATAGTAGCGTCAGGTAGATTCCCTTGACAGGAGCCAATATGATAATTGCACCAATCAAAACCACAAAATCTCTCTTGCGAGTTTTATTTTCACCGTATGCCATATACAAGTATTGCGATAAAGCAAGAAATGAAAATGCAATGACAAATGGGTCATAGGACTGGGAAGCAGCGAGCTCCATAGTCATCGGGAAAAGTGCAACAATTGCGAACACACCTTTTCCTATCGGAGTTCTGCATATAGCCAAATACGTGATGACAGCAAACAAAATGAGATTGAATAACCTACCGAGCATATAACTCCATTCGAAATCCAGGCGGAATAGCCTTGCCACCAAATTGCCTATAGTCTGGGGCGCATAAACATATGGGACAACGGGTGCCGATATTTTTGGACCCATGACCTGCTTGCGTCCGTCCTTTCCGGCACTGGGGTGCAGTAGCCCATCGCTGTATTCACTATATGTTTGACCTGTGGGCATATTGCTGTAAGAGAAGCATTTGTAATCGGTTTGCCTGAAGCTCATCGTATTGTCGTCATTCTTTTCCGCGCCGACAATAGAATTCGCCACCTGATAAGCGTTGGTATAATGTGTCAACTCATCAGGTGCAGAATTTGGTGGAAATACGAAAATATAGAGCATTCCGATCAGCAAAACCATGACGAGGTAAGTTTTCTCTATTCGAACCGGCTTCAAGATTAAGAGGTAAAAGGCAACGAGCATAAGCATGAGGCTGAAAATCGCTAGTAAAACAAACAAATCTTTCGTGAAGCCGCTTGAACCATATACGGCAAAATTCAAGTTGCTCTCCATAGGATTGTCATTGATTGTCAATGAGGCGTTTCGAATTTCACTGGCGATGATGTTGATGTAAACATCATAATCCGCATCCAATTGATCTGCACTTATTACCAACTCATAGGCTTCCGGTTCCTCGGTTTGAATAGGAGCATCCAAGCGAAATTTCACATCATCGGAAAAATCGATTTGCGAAAAATCAATATCAGATGCATATATTTCGCGTTTGTCTTCGACATTTCTCAAAACCACTGACGCATGTCCGAAAGCTCCATTGTTCGGAGTTTCAAAATCCAATGAAAACATGTTTATGGCGTCTGCACTAAACCGCTGCACGATTTCCTCATCCTGTTCGAGCAATTCCACAGATGTATCCTGAGTCGGATAAGGAGCACCTGTAATGAAGGTGTTTTTGATTGTTTTCGTGTAACAATACCCAAGGACAACAGCCAAAATCAGAAGTAATGCAATAAGTGCGCAGATGCTCTTTCTATTTATGTTCAATTGACTAAGTCTGTTTTTCATATTTTCCTTTTGTCTTCTATAACTATACATACCTATATATTATACATCAACAATTTGTGTTATCATATTACAAGTTAACTTCAATTGAAAGGATGCCTTAATGATAACTTCTTCAATTTACGCAATTTCATCTGCCTCTTTACTCTTGACCATGTACTTTTATCCCAAAACATCGGAGAAACAAAATTATTTGTTATGGATTCCGGTTTGCCTTCTCCTTTTCGATTGTTGGATTTGTTTGGTCGGAGGAATTTTCTCATTAATACATGTTCCTGCGGACATCACGACAATCTCACTCGTCAATCTTGCAACTGCGATTCTCTTGTTTTGGCGCATAAAAAAGATTGGGCAAATACAGAAATTCGAATTCAAAAGAATTGACATAGTTTTTGCGCTCGGGCTGGCGATTCTTATCATCGGCATAGGCTTTATCCGATTCTTTCATGGTGATCCGATTGTTTTCTCGACGATAGATCCGGCCCCTCATTTAAAAGCATCCAAACTTATTTTGGAAACCAAATCCGTACTATCTTCTTTTCCGAATATGTATTTTGCGGAATTTCCCAATGCGCTTTTCATGCAATTACTTGATCCTGTTTTCCACGGCACACTTTCTTTCCGCGCATTTGAAATCAAAGATTTAGTCAATCTATGGATTGCCGGAGCTATTTTCTATAGTGCTCTTCGAATGTACATACGGAACACTTTTTCAATTTTGCTATTGATTGTGTTTTCCCTGCTCTACGTATTCGGTTATCCCTTGAACAATCAGTTGTTTGGCTTCTTCTACCTCGGCCTCTCTATCAGTCTCATCATACTTTTGCAAATTTGCTTAAAATTCTTGCTTGATGGTACACTTTCATTGAAAATTTGCACGTTCATACTAATTCCTACCTTGTTCGGATTGGGTATAGCATACACATTTTTTGTTCCTCCTGTATTCATTGCTACCTTTGTCTGCATTGCACTTTATTTGATCAGAAAATATCGGATGAAAACATTACTTTCGGGTAAGGGAATACTGAGATTTGGTGCAACACAACTCACTGTATTTGTAGTTCCAACGATTCTGATTGTTCTATTTACGATGGTCATCGGGCGAGTCGATGGCATCACAGTCGGATCGTCACTGACGAATGAAGGTGCATTATATCGCAATCTGTTTATGGACTTTCTGCCTTACTTGCCCTTTGCTCTTTTTATGGTATGCCATTCCATACGCAACAGGGTTTTTGATTTCACAAGAATACTCACACCCATATTTTTCATATACACCATATATTTCTTTATACAAATGTATTTGGGGAATATCAGCACATATTATTACTATAAGTTAAATTTTGTGATTTGGTTCATCGTTATTTTCCTCGCAGCACTTGCTGTAGACAAACTGATTGAGACCGCCGGAACCAGAAATTTCATCCTGTGCTATTTTGCGGTTTGGGCAGTTGTTGGCTTCCTTGCAGTATCGGAAATTGACACGAAGCTCAATGAAAAAA
Source organism: Eubacteriales Family XIII. Incertae Sedis bacterium (assembly GCA_031261345.1). Taxonomy (GTDB): domain Bacteria; phylum Bacillota; class Clostridia; order Peptostreptococcales; family Anaerovoracaceae; genus JAISKC01. Next base: position 22,388 of record JAISKC010000023.1, read on the forward strand.
ATGGTCTCATGAACCCAAATCCCGGTGCAGATGATTCCTTCATGATTTATTGGACCAATTTTTTCTATCTGAGACATGATGACAATAATGTAATAGATTTTGATTGGGACTATGTTGACGTATGTGCAGCGGCGGCAGAAGCAAAACAATCTGAAGGCTTTACCTGTGGTGATAATATTGTAATAATATCAGACAGGTGGGAGGATGCCCTTTGGGTAAAGGCTCTCGTAGACGAACCGCTCGATTACAAAGAGGGACTACCGAACGATGATGCCAAAATATGGATAGTAAATAAAGCAAGCCAACTCTATCTGAAAAATAAAGAGCTCATTGATGGACAAAAGAAGCTATATGAGAACAATTACGGTTTCGTTATCTTAGCCCCGTAATGCATCCATATATGTTCGCAAAGCCTCTTTCCAGTCTCTCATTTCGTCGCCAACCGTCACGCTGAGCATCAGGTGTTCCATAGCCGAATATGCCGGTCTCGGTGCGGGGGCACCGTATTCCTCAGTAGTGCAGGGATTGACTTTGCAGTCATTGCCGGAAAGTCCTATTATCTCGCTGGCAAAATCATACCAACTGCATATACCCTTGCCGGTGCAATGATAAATCCCAAACTCATTCGTCGCTGCAATCTTGAGAATGTGATGTGCTAGATCGTTTGCATTTGTTGGGTTGCCGAACTGGTCGCTGACGACCTTTATACTATCGTGGTTTTCGGACAAGGATATCATGGTCTTTACGAAATTTTTTCCTTGCCTGCCGTAAAGCCATGCTGTACGAACGATGAATGATTTTGGTTGAGCTTCCGTGACATATCTTTCACCCAGAAGTTTGCTCTTTCCGTAAGCTGTATTCGGCGCAGGCAGTGTCCACTCCGAATATGGCTCTGTCGCATCGCCCGAAAAGACATAGTCTGTCGAAACATGAAGTATTTTCGCGCCCACACGCCCTGCGAAAATCGCCAGATTTCTCGGTGCCAATGCATTACCCTTCATGGCAGAATCGGGATCGGATTCACAGGCATCAACATTCGTCATGGCTGCACAGTTGATGATGATATCGAAGGTCTTGTCCGCAAAGAAAATTTCGGCGGCATCAGCGTCCGACAAATCAACATCTTCAATATCTATACTTGTTACATGGGAATTTTTGTATACGTCGGGAATTTCTCCTATCTCGCTCTTGCCCACTGCAAGTATATCTTTCAACTCATTTCCGAGTTGTCCGTTTCCGCCTGTGATAAGTATCTTCATTCTTTGCTCCTAATATACGAAACTACAGTCGCTATCCTTGAGTAGCGGAGCAGTCTCGTCCTTTTCCGAAAGTATCAGTTCCAAATCCTTCGGCCACTCGATTGCGATATCAGGGTCGCTGTATCTAATGCTACGATCGGCCTCATAATTGTAGTAATTGTCAGCCTTGTAGCAAAACTCGACATCATCAGTGAGCGTCAGAAATGCGTGCCCAAAACCTCTGGGAATGAAAAATTGCTTCTTGTTTTCCGCACTGAGTTCCACGCTTTCCCACTTTAGATATGTCGGACTGCCCTTCCGAAGATCCACCGCATAGTCGATGACACTGCCCCTTGTGCAACGCACGAGTTTCGCCTGTGCATGCTCGCCATTTTGAAAATGAATACCCCTGAGAGTGCCCTTTTCTTTTGAAAACGACTGATTATCTTGAACAAACGTAACATCTACACCGGCTGCTCTATAATCCCTATCCGCAAAGCTTTCATAAAACCAGCCTCTGTGATCGCCGAAAACCTTCGGTTCGATGATTCTCACGCCCTCAATATTTGTATCTATGACATTTATCTGTCCCATAGTAGTTCCTCTCCTTCTTCAAGCAAAACACAACCGTTTTCATATTATCATATTGAGTAATAATATGCCATGCCCATTATTGCACAAAAGACGCCCCACTATCATGTATACTCAATTCCGGTTTTCCGCACACCAAATCGTGCACTTGATATATAATATACGTTGTGAAGGGTTGGGAAATTGTTATTTAGTAATAGTGTTTTTAATAAGTGGTATTTTGTTGTTTCAGTTGTTTTTCTAATACTGGCATCTTTTGCTATCAATTACTATTTTCAATCTCATATTGATTTCAAATCAGAAACAATCGGCATAGACTTCATTCACGAAAATACAACACTCTTTGTCTTCGGTTCATTCATCATTGGCCTTATACTCCTGATATGCGGATGTATATTCAACAATATATTTTTGGGCACCTCGATTTTTTTCACATGCACAGTACTTCTTGTTTTTGGTGACACAGCTAAATTTTCCGCACGGGGCGAACATGTCATGCCAGCTGATATCATAACATCTGTCAATTTTAATACCATGACCGGCATGTACGATGCAGATCAATTACATCCAACGCTCATGAAATGTGCTGCGATTATATTCATAGGAATAGCATTAACCATTGCAGTTCACCTTATACGAAAAAAAATGACCCAAGACAATAAAGCGGATAATATGTCAAAAATCAGATTGCTTTCAATCGGCACAAGATTCCTTATTATTGTCATATCAATCATTGGAATAATTGCAAGCACTGCACAGATCAGAAACCCCACCGTTTCAAGCATTTACAATTTGCATTACGATTTTATACCATGGAGCCAAACGGAAAATGTATTGCAAAATGGGTATGTGGTTGCATTTATCAGCAATTTTCGCGGTTCCGGAAGCGAAAAACCGGATATGTATTCAGAAGATAAGATAAAAGATATTGTGCAAAAATATGGAGCTGTTGCAAAAACCGAAAACGAAAATCGATACAATCTTTCCGACGATGATATCGATATAATATATATACTGAATGAATCGTTTTGCGATCCCGATGAATTTGCCGAGTATTATTCCTATTCGGGCGGCAATCTTCTTCCGAATCTTCATGAAATTCAAAAAAAATCTGCTACGGGTCATCTGTTTTCTCCCGCATATGGCGGCGGAACGGCAAATGTTGAATTTGAAGCACTTACAGGGTTCTCAAATTATTTTCTTATTGGCTCATTGCCGTTTCAGGACATCCTGCCAAAGGTAAGCACCTTTCCTTCTGTCGCTTCTATGTTGAAGAGTGGTTGCGAATATCAAGCATGGGGCTTACACCCGTTTACGACGGAATTTTACAGACGCAGTATCGACTATCCAATCATGGGTTTTGATGCGATATACGGAGCAGCTGACATGAATAATACTGCGCATGACCGTACTGCAGGGTACATCTCGGACAAATCGGCATATGCAGAAGTTTTTGAAATGCTCAACGGGGGAAACGACAAAAACTTTATTACTTTAATAACTATGCAAAACCACTCATCATACGGAGGGCAATATGCGGAACATCAATTTCATATCACTTCCGACATCCCCGATGCAGAAAAACTTGCAATAGACGACTATATGGAGCTTTTGCACAGTTCGGACGCAGCTCTCGGAAATCTGATTGAAAGTGTCGACAAGCGTGAGAAGAAGACAGTTGTCGTATTTTGGGGCGACCATCTGCCGGGTATATATTCAAAACTGAATGAAGCTGACAAGGCGTTGCTGTATCAGGTTCCTTTCCTAATCCATTCAAACTTTGCTCAAAAGGATTTCGATTTGGGTGTGGTTTCTCCAAATTATATTTCAACCGCGTTGTTTGACTATCTTGAGGTAGAAAAACCACCGTTTTACTATCTGCTTGACGATGTTAAGGGCGAAACTCCTGTGCTAACAAACAATTATTACGAAAAGCATTCACCACTTGAAACGGATGCATTGATTGCCTATCGCATGATTGAGTACGACACGGTCAGTGGGAAAGGTTATGCAAAAAAGCTCGGTTTCTTTGATATACTTGAAACCCAAGCCAATCAAGCCACACAATCCACATCAGGAATTGCGAAGTAACGCACTTAGTGCTAAAATAAGCCAATGAGAACTTTCCTGAAGATAATAAAGCAACATATCGTTTGGCGGCATCAGCTGGTCAAACTTGCCAAGGCTGACTTGGTGAAAACATACAGTGGCGCGGCTCTCGGCTGGGTCTGGGCTATCATCAAACCAATGGTCATGATTTTCTGTTTCTGGTTCGCCTTTGGCGTCGGGCTGCGGTTGTCGAAAGGCGACATGGATAGTGGCTATCCGTTCATACTCTGGCTCATCGCCGGTATGATTCCATGGTTCTACATTTCTGAGATAATCACGGCGGGCGCAAACTCGCTGAGACAATACAGCTATCTGGTTACAAAGATGAGATTCCCCATCGCAACCGTGCCAACGTTTGTGAGCATTTCAAAGCTGATGGTTCATCTGGGACTCGTCATCATTACAATCATCATATTCGCCCTCTATGGACATCCGCCTGACAAATATTTGCTTCAGCTTCCGATATATATCTTGTGCATGTTCCTCTTCTTCATCGCATGGGGAACATTCAGTTCGATGCTCACCTGCATGAGCAAGGATTTTTACAATCTGGTTGAGGCTTTTGTTCAAGCACTGTTTTGGCTCTCCGGCATTCTTTACGATGTCCACACGATGGACGTCCCCGAATGGCTCAGAGTACTACTGCTCTTCAATCCCATCACGTTCATAGCTGATGGCTTTCGAAACACGTTCATATACAAAGTCTGGATTTGGGAAACCCCAAATACGTTTTGGTATTTTATAATTATGTTGACTCTGATGGCAGGACTCGGCTTGTGGGCTTACAGGAAGCTCTACAAGGAGATACCTGATGTACTATAAATAGGAGTAATGGATTGGCAAAGGTAGTTGTTAGTTTTGACCATGTGAGTAAGCTTTATAAGCTCTTCAGAAATGACAAGCTGAGGCTTATGTCGGTTTTCTCAAAGAAGGTCAATTATATTGAAAAGTGGGCCGCGAATGATGTCAATTTTACGATTGAGCAAGGTGACTCAGTGGCAATCTTCGGCTCAAATGGTGCAGGCAAGTCAACCGTGCTGAAAATGGTAACAGGTGTTACATTTCCAACCAAAGGAAACGTTGTTGTCGACGGAAGGGTCAGTGCCCTCCTTGAGCTCACCGCGGGATTTGACCCTGAGCTTTCCGGTCGTGAAAATCTATTTCTGAAATGTCAACTCATGGGTATGAGGGACAAAGAAATCGTAGCCGTCGAGCAGATAATCATTGATTTTGCGGAAATAGGAGACTATATCGACCAACCGACAAGGACCTATTCATCGGGTATGCTTGCGCGGCTTGGATTTGCGATAAGTGTCAATACCGACCCTGAGATTTTCATCGTTGATGAGGCTCTGAGCGTAGGCGATGCGAGGTTTCAGGAGAAATGTCTTCACAAGGTTCAGGAAATAATTGCAAGAAATCACGTTACCCTACTTTTTGTCACGCACGCTATAGATACCGCCGCAAAATTCTGTAGCAGAGGAATAGTGATGAAAAACGGTCAAGTCGTTTTTGATGGTCATATCGATGATGCCGTTCGCCTTTATCAGAGCGGGGATTATTAACAAATGAAAACCTGCCGCTATCTTATTGTGTTGCTCTTGCTCGCTTCTATCATCACCTTTGCAATCGGCGGTTGCTCAAATTCCGTGCAGGAAGCCGGTAGTTCCGGTGATTCCGAAAGCCCGAAGCCAGCTGAAACCTCGCCTTCTCAAAACGCAGAGAATGAAAGCAAGGTCATCCCTGCCGGCACGGGTGCCGCTACGCTACCGGTATTCATGTATCACTATTTCTACAATCCCGATCTTGGGGAAACCTCCAAAGATGCCAACTGGATGAACATTCATGATTTTGAAGCTCAGTTAAAGTATCTCACTGACAACAGATATTACTTCCCGACGTGGGATGAAGTGATTGCCTTCATCTATGGCGAGGCCGGTCTTCCCGAAAAGAGTGTCGTGCTCACTTCGGATGACGGCGATCCGAGTTTTTATTCTATGGCAGCCCCACTTGCGGAAAAATACAGGGCCAAACTCACCGGTTTCATCATTACCGGAGTTGCTTATGATGGCTTGATCGACCCATACATTTCGGACTATATCACATTTGAATCGCACTCTCACGACATGCACCGAGCTGGCAGCGATGGCGATGGCAGAATTCTGACTGCAACTCCCGAGGAAATTGCAGCGGACGTTCAAGGGGGCTTTGACTACCTTGGAAAAAAAGATGTTTACTGTTATCCGTTCGGGGACACAAACGAGGCGGCTGAGGCGGCACTCAAGGCAAATGGTGTGAAACTCGCCTTCACGACTCAGTCAGGACCGTGTGCACCGAATATGGATCCTCTATCGCTTCCACGCATGCGGATGAGCGAGGGAACTTCTCTTGCATCATTCATCGCTATGCTCGGAAATTGACCATTATGATAAGCATTATCATTCCTGTATACAACGCTGAAGCCTACCTGAGAGAATGTGTTTCTTCCATTTTGGGGCAGACTTACAGGGATATTGAAGTCATTCTTGTCGATGACGGTTCTCTCGACGGCAGCCCCGCCCTATGCGACGCACTCGCCAAGGAAGATAAGAGGATTGTAGTAATACACAAGGAAAACGGTGGTGTTTCCAGTGCCAGAAATGCAGGACTTGACATGGCAAAGGGTGATTACATTACCTTTGCGGACTGTGATGATTTCATAAAGGATTCTTCAATGTACGAAGAGCTCTTAGCACTCGCGAAGGATAGGTCTTCCGACATCACGATATCCACCTTCTTTGAGGAACTTCCCGATGGTAATGTTCGGTATTCGGACTCCGGCGAGATTCTTTGCCTGACCGGTGAGGAAGCCACGGCGGCTCTTTTGGGAAACACCAAAGACAAGACGATATACGGCAAATTCGTTTGGTTTTTCGTATGGAACAAACTTTATCGGGCTGAAATACTGAAGGATATTCGCTTTGACACCCTTACGAACAGTGCGGAGGACGTGCCCATAAACCTTGCGGCTTTTGCCAAGACTGACAATATAGTGTATATCGAAAAACCCTACTATTTCTGGAGACATAGGAACGAGAGCCAGTCCAGAGACCGTTCGGTGAGCGAAATCAGGAGCGGTGCCCTGACCGGCAAGATTATGTATGATTATGCAATAAGGTTGCCGAGCAAATACAAGTCCGCCGCTGTTCAGACGGCATATAGAAACATCTACTGGTATTATTCTTTCTGCACCTCGGAAATACGAAGGCTGAGGCGATTGCCTATTGGTAATAAAACGAAGGACTTAGCTGAATTCATAGCCGCACGGGACGAAATGCGTAGCCAAATGAAGGACATGAAAAAGCAGGCAGATTACAAATATCTGTCTTCCTCCTTCAAGCTTGCTGTGATTTTGATGACTGATTTTCCGGAGATATTCGCTTTTATATGGGCTATTTACCACAAGATAAAAGGCAAAAACTGATCAGAGCTCGATTCCCCTATCCTGAAGTATTCTTCCGGCGAATGCCCTCTTGATGAAATTCGGCGTCAAGATGTAGAATTTCATGAGCATAGGACTTATTTTCACAAAGGCCATGAGAATACCGTCCATTACTCGCACCCGCGCCTTCCAATCAGGGAAATTTTCACTCAAAAATTCAAATGAGTAATTCACGTAACGCATTTGAAATTTCTTACCGCCATAGAGAAACATGGCATTTGCACGCCTGTCGTAATACCTTATGCAGACGCTTTCAAGGTAGGGCCCCACGCTATCCCAAAGCCCCTTTTCCTTGTAATATGCGATGACATCGCTCAAATTTCTGTAAATATTGTACCAATTGCCTGAAATGCTATTCGTGAACGAGCCCGAACTGAAAGCGTTGTAGTAGTAAAGCGGCTCATCGACGAAGACAGCAGCCTTAACATAGTAAAGGTATTTTGCAAGGAAGGTGAAATCCTCTCCGTATGGCTGACCAAGCGGAAAAGAGAGCTCGGTGCTTCTGATTATCTCGGCGTCAAACAATTTGTCCCAGATGAATACGGAAATATCCTGAAGAAGCTCGCCTCGTTTCGTATCCGTATCGACCTCGAAAACACCACCCTTCCCTAAAGTATCCTCTAAGAAAATCTTTGGAAAAAACTTTTCTACGTGCTTGCCGTTCATTACGCTATATCGCCTACAAGTTGCAAGCTGAACACCCTGCCCGCCCTTTGCAGACATGGCACAATGGAGTTTTTCATACATATCCGCCGCCAAATAGTCGTCGCCGTCAAGGAAGCCAATATAGCGACCCCGAGCCTCGGACAGCCCCATGTTTCGGGCCGCCGCAACCCCGCCGTTCTCCGTGTGAATAGCCACAATTTTGCTCGGATACCTTCGGGCGTAGTCGTCGATGATTTCAGGGCTGCCGTCTGTGCTGCCGTCATCTATCACCAATATTTCAATCTCACTTATGGTCTGTGAAATCGCACTGTCAAGACACCTAGCTATCGCCACCTCTTGATTGTACACGGGGATGATAATGCTGATCTTTATGTCATTTTCGGCGGAAAAAGTCACTCTGTTACTTCCCTGAGGGCCGTTATCAAGCTATCGTTGTCGGAAATTGTGAGGTTTCCGATGTGTCCCACTCTCAGCACCGTGCTTGCGAGCTCGCCTCCGTTGGGGTTGAGATAAAGGCCTCTATTCGCGAGGGCAGTGTAGACTTCCTTTGCATCTCCTCGCTCAAACAAAATGGGGGTACAGGCGTTTGACAGGGGATATGCGGGAATCCCTATGGGCAGGTTTTCAATCCCCTTCCTGAAGTGCGTCGCGAGTGCCTTTGTTTCGGAAATCAAGTCTGATGCACCCTCTTTAGAAATCTGCCTGAGCCTCTCGTTCAGTTCGAGCAAAATACCTACGGCCGGTGTGAACGGCGTCTGACCCCTCTTCCCATTGAGCACGTAATCCTTAAAGTCGAAATACATTGCCTGCGGCCGTTTATGTGCCACCCTGTTTTCATATATTTTTTTGCTCAGTAATACGATTGACAGCCCGGGCGATAGTGCGAGTGCCTTTTGTGAACTGATGATGAGGGCGTCTATGCCCGATTTTTCCATATATAGTGAATCGGCCAAAAATGAACTGATTGCATCTACAACGAAAAGAAGATTGTTCCTCCGGCAGAAATCAGATAGCATGTTCATGTCATAAAGCTGTCCCGTCGTGGTCTCGTGAATGTTGACAAGCAGTCCCGTGAAACCTTTTCCATCATAGGCTTTCAGGTGCTCCTGTGTGAGGGCTTCACCGAAAGATAGCTCAATTGCCTCGTGCGGTATTTCGTGATAGCCACAGATTTCCGCAAAGCGTCTGCCAAATCCTCCACCGTTTATGACGAGCAGTTTGTCGCTCGCGTCGAAAGAATTCATCACGGCGGCTTCCATAGCCGCGGTGCCCGACGCCGTCAGAAAAATCACCTCGCTATCCGAGGCGGCACCTGCCGCATTTTTTATCAGCGAAGCATTTTCCAAATTCACCTTTGAAAAATCGTCCGTCCTGAAATACGGAAGCTGTTTGGAAGCGGCTTCGAGCGTGTTCGGATACATTTCTACGGGCCCGAGGGTGAAGAGCTTCATACGAGATTCGCCTCCTCCAAAACTTCCATAAGCCTCAGAGATTCTTGCTTCGTCAGGCCGGTGGATTCCGTCCGCCCATCATTCAGACTCAAAAGCAAATCGAGAAGAAGATAACGAAATCCCGTTCCTTCCGCACTGCCGCTGTAGTGCTTCGGATATGTCTCACCTTGAATATATGCCTTAAAATAGGCCATATTCCACCAATTGTCGGGAACCAAAATCCTTCCGCTCGTGCCCAAAATATTCATATTGCCCTCTGTCCAATCCGAGGAACTGATCTCCACCGATGCAATCGCATCCGGATATACCGCAGTAATACGGTCAAGGGTGAGGGAATTGCTATCGGAGACATGGTCGTGTCTGATTTCCGTGAATTTTGAGCCCAGTATCTTTGTAGCAGCGAAAAGACTTTGCGCCGCCGTATCAGCCAAAGAAAAAGCCTGAGGAATGATGCAGTCAACACGAACTATATTGCCGATCAAACCTGCGTGAATAAGCGATATCAGTTGCCTGAATGTCCTTAGATAGGGAAGTTGAATACGTGCAGTGATAGAAACTCCGTTTGCCTCGGCTATTTGAAAGAGGTCTACAAGCTCCTTTTTTCCGGCCACGGGGAAGTCGATGATCACGTGCTTCTTTTTTTTCAGTGCCCTCTTCGCATACTCGTGCCTTTTGGCCACGTCCGTATGAATATAAATAATGTCGGAAGCCGCCCAAAACAGCTGCTCTTCTCCGGCCCTGTATGCATCCGAAAGTTCGGTCTGATCCTTCACGGACTCAGCTATAGCGCCGTCCTCAGCAAAAACCGACACAACTTCAAGGCCGCTGACAAAGCGAGACTCCGAGACAATTCCTCCGTCATCTTTTTCGTCGGTCAAAATTCCTATCCGCCTAATATCCGATGTTTTTTCGCGAAGCTCGGTGCTGGATACATCCTTCGTGCGCTCCAGATAAAAGACATCGCAGTATTTCTTCAGATAATCAAATTTGCCGGTCCAGTCGGAGCCGACCACGAGAGTGTCGATGCCATATTCTCTTATGTCGCTCAGTTTCTGCCCTTGGTATTCTTCAACGATGATTTCGTCCGCAAGCCCCGTCGCTTTGATGTTCTCTATTCTCGTGAGCAAACTATCATGAACGTTGAGTTTGCCGCGCTCATGGTCATAATTTTCTCCGGTGACCGCGACAATAAGGTAGTCACCCATTGCCTTTGCCCGCTCGATGATGCTCCGGTGACCCTTGTGGAAAAGATCGAATGTACCATAAGTAATTACTTTTTTCATGATGAAATTATATCATAGGTTCGTGATAATGTAATGTGCGAGTCTTTCGGTGTTGCCTGTATCGGGACAGGATAGATATTTTTCTCTGAATGCTTTGAGAAGATCGAGGTCGTATGCTTGCGGGTCTAAGGCTTCTGCAAGTTTCGCGCCGTCCTCAAATACATATGGCGCGATTGCTTCCTGCCGAGGATCAATATTGAGGCCCCCTTCACATATATATTGTTCGATGTCGTATATGTAGAAATACGTTGGAATCCTTGCGACAGCTGCCTCTATTGCTATGCCAGAATAGTCGGTAATGATGGCATCCGCTACAGAAAACCATTCGTCCGACGAAAATTCATTGTCCCGTATGAATCTGCTTTCGTGAAGCTTTGGCACCGTGAAACCAACCGCACTATCGTCAAGAGGATGCAATTTCAGCACCAAATTGACTTTTTCAAAATCGATGAAGCGAAGAAGACTTTGGACGTCAACGGGTCTACTGCCCCTGAACGTCGGAGCATAGAGAACGGTCGGTCTCTCAGACACCGCCGGATATTTGTCAACAATTCGGGCTTTGACACCTATAGGTTCTGTGCCACTACCACCATCGCGCGACCTCGAAATCTCGCTGATATAGTCTATTCGGGGTATACCGAGGTAGACGAGTTTGTCTTCACCCACGCCAAAGGCTTCACAGAAAAACGGTGCTACGGCAGGTGCAGGACAGAGCACCTCGTCGTAGTTTCTATGCATACCCATGATGTTTGCAACTTCGGAACTTTGCCCTGCGCTTTTGTCCAGAATCTGTCTGCTGAATTTTTTGATGGCGTCCGGCGCATGCCACATCTGAAGAACCCGAAGCCCTTTTTTATGTTGAACGGCACTGATTGACACACAGTAGCCCTCCAAAATCACCTTCTGAGATGTGCTGATATGATATAGTTCCTTAAGTATATGAATTGAGAAAGAAAATGCACCCAAAATACTACGCCGCATCCTACCCGAAATCACTTTGACCTCGGTGCCCTCCGATAGATTTTTGAGCTCCCCTGCCAACATCAAAATATCACGAGAAGGTTCATCGCCCTGACTCGAAATGAGCAGTATTTTCTGCCTTCGCGGAAAGAGCTTTATCGGGGCATAAACTACCCTGAGCAAACCCACCGCACATTTCATGGCAAAACCCTTGCCTGACACGCCTTACACCGTCAATTCTTTTGATCTATTCGATGTTGCATCCGCCGCCTTGTCCACTATTCCCATGAAGTCTTCATCTTCAAGAACGTGAACAGCCTCAATTGTCGTGCCGCCCTTGCTACAGACATTGTCCCGAAGTATCAATGGGTCAACGCCGGTCTCAAGAACCATCTTTGCCGCACCTCTGACTGCCTGAACGGCCAGTTCCTTCGCACTTTCCTCGGTAATGCCCTGTTTCACGCCGTTTTCTATGAGGGCGTTGATGTACATGTAAGTGTATGCTGGGCTGCTGCCCGACACGCTGATGACAGCATGTATCATGTCTTCGGGAACTACTACGGTCTTGCCAACACCATCAAAGACATCTTTGACGAGTTTGAGTTCTTCGTCCGAGACTCCCTGGCCCGGCGATATTGAGCTCATGCCTTCATTTACGAGAACGGGTGTATTGGGCATGATTCTAATTATCTTTGCGTCTCCTCCGACAATTCCCTGCATATGGCTGATTGTAATAGCGGCTGCAATGGAAATGTATAATTTCTCGGTGGCTTTATCCCCGAGCGCTTCCTTGACTTCAGCCAAGACCTCATCTATCTTGTTTGGCTTCACCGCGAGAACAATGTTGTCTGACTTATGAGCCAAATCGGCTATAGTCTTCTGTGGAATGACGCCGTACTCCTCCTTTAGCTGTTCGAGTTTTTCGGGATGTGGCGTATAGACGTAAATAATTGCGGCGGGATCGGCATTTCGAAGTCCCTTGATGATTGCACCGCCCATGTTTCCGGCACCGATAAATCCAATTTTCATATTAGTCCTCCTATCAAATTCCGTTTTGCAACGAACTACAATACTTCACTCGCTCTACTTATCGCATTTGCAATAGCTTCGTCCATTTCAAAATACTTATATTCTGCCAAGCGTCCCAAGAAAATGACATTTTTATCATCTTTGGCAAGTTTCTGATACTCGGCAAGAAGTTTTTGATTTCTTTCGTCGTTTACGGGGAAATATGGCTCCATGCCCTCTTCCCATTCCGCAGGATTTTCCTTGGTAATTACCGTTTTTGGTTGATTCCCGAATTCAAAATGCTTGTGTTCTATACTTCTGGTGTAAGGCGTTTCTCTATCGGTATAATTCATGACGGCAACACCCTGATGATTTTTTTCGTCGAGAATCTCCGTATCAAATCTGAGTGTGCGATATTCGAGTTTGCCGAGTTTGTATTCATAATAGGCATCAAGCTGTCCGGTGTACACTATTTTGTCCGCCATAGTGCCGTATTTTTCCCTGTTTTCGGGAATAAGAAAATCAACTTCCGTCTCAATATCCGCAACTATAAGCATCCTATCTATCAGAACATTGTAGCCTCCGATCGGTATGCCCTGATAACGATTCCCGAAATAGTCGTTATCATATGTATAGCGAACAGGTAGCCTCTTTATCAAAAATGCGGGCAAATCTTCACAGCTGCGACCCCACTGTTTTTCCGTGTAGCCTTTGACCAGCTTTTCATATACATCTCTTCCGACCAAACGTATTGCCTGCTCCTCAAGATTTCGAGGTTCGCCCGTAATTTCCTTTTTCTGTTCGTCGATAATCGCCTTTGCTTCATCAGGTGAAACCACGCCCCAGAGCCTACTGAAAGTGTTCATATTGAAAGGCATGTTGAGAATTTCCCCGTGATAATTCGCCACCGGACAATTGACAAAATTGTTAAAATCTGCAAAGCGATTGACATAATCCCAGACCATTTTGTCGTTTGTGTGAAATATATGGGCACCGTACTTGTGGACGTTGATGTCCTCTATTTTCTCACAATAAATATTGCCTGCAAGATGCTCCCTCTTCTCAATCAGGAGACATCTTTTGGCCTTTTTCGCTGCCTCATAGGCAAATGTCGCTCCGGAAAGGCCGCTTCCGACTATCAGATAATCATATTTCATAGTTTACTATAATACCTTTACCGTAAGGCGAATACCGTTCCTGTTTCGTTGCCTTCAACGATATCTCTGAGTATTCGCGCCTTCTTGCCATTGACGATTAGTGTTGGTATACCGTGCTTATCGACCGTTCGAGCCGCCTCAATCTTTGAGTCCATGCCACCTGTGCCGAAGGTGCTGATGCCACCGGTCGTGATATTCTTTTGCAGTTTGCTCAGATCCGTCACGGTTTCTATGAGTTTTGCATCAGCGCATTCCTTTGGATCCTTGTCGTAGACGCCATCTATGTCGCTCATGAGGACAAGCAGGTGTGCATTCCATAGATTTGCCGTGAGTGCCGCGAGATTGTCGTTGTCGCCGAGCGTGATTTCGTCTGTTGATACCGCATCGTTTTCGTTGACTATTGGCACGACGCCCTCGTCTATGAGCGTGAACAGCATGTTTCTGATATTGAGTGCCGACTTCGACGCCTCGAAATCATCGTGCGTGAGAAGAAGTTGGCCGATTAAAAAATCTTCTGCCGCGAAACGCTTTCTGTAGGCTTCAATCAGTTCAACCTGCCCGACTGCACAGAGTGCCTGCTGGAAGTTCAAATCCTTCAGCCTACTGCCCAGTCCCATTACGGACGAGCCGCTGACACCGGCCCCTGATGATACGATAACCACCCGTTTCCCTGCCTGCATAAGTGCAAGAGCATGATCCACGACTATGTCAACCATGCTTGAATCCAGCTTGCCATCAGGCGTGGCCAGAACGTTGCTACCGATTTTCAAAACAATTTTACGACTTCTCTTCAATACTTCCGCTGCACTACTCATCAATTTTCTCTCCAGCCCTTATACCTTTAACTCAACCTTATCACTATCTACGATATCACGTATTATCGGCTCAATTTTTTCCCTTATGAAATCCTCCGTCTGCTGGGCGGCTCTGCCTGTGTACAGTTTTGGGTCGAGCAACCCTTCTATCTCATTCTCAGTCAGAGAAAACGCCGGATCGCCCGCTATCCTACCGAGCAGATCATTCGGTTTACCTTCCTTCTTTACTGCACCTGCGGCTGCCATTGAGTGCTCCCTGATTTGCTCGTGAAGCTTTTGTCTGTCACCGCCCCTATTTACCGCTTCCATAATGATATTCTCCGTCGTCATAAACGGCAGCTCAGCCATCACGTGGGACGTGATTACCGAATCATAGACCACCAGCCCCGATGTAACATTTCGCAAAATGTCGAGCACCGCATCAGTTGCCATGAAACTCTCGGGAACTATGATTCGCTTCGCCGCTGAGTCATCGAGAGTACGCTCAAACCACTGTGTTGCAGCGGTACCGGCAGCAGCGGCGGGCTGCGCAATTATCACCCGCGAAAGACTGCAAACACGCTCGCTCCTCATAGGATTTCTCTTGTATGCCATTGCCGATGAGCCAATCTGGTTCTTCTCAAACGGCTCCTCAACCTCCTTCATACTCTGAAGCAAACGGATGTCCGTCGCCATTTTTGAAGCGGACTGCGCGATTCCTGAAAGAATCGAGAGTACGCTGAAGTCTATCTTCCTCGTATAAGTCTGCCCCGTCAGGTCAATGACATTGTCTACGCCGACCTTAGCCGAAACCTTCCGCTCAAGTTCCCGTATGCGCTCATCGCCGTCAGGGAATTCCTTGAAGAGCTCAACAAAACTCGCCTGAGTTCCGGTCGTCCCCTTGACTCCGCGCAGCTGAATAGTCTCTATCATGCCGCACACGTCCACATAATCCAAATAAAAGTCCTGAAGCCAAAGCGCCGCTCGCTTGCCCACTGTCGTGAGCTGCGCAGGCTGATAATGCGTGAATCCCAGAGTGGGAAGGTCCTTATACTCAAGCGCAAAATCCGAGAGATTCTTCATGAGAAGTGCGAGCTTCTTCCTCAAAAGAATCAGCCCCTCCCTCATCTGAATGATGTCCGTATTGTCACCCACAAAGGCCGAAGTAGCCCCGAGATGTATGATGCCCGCAGCGGATTTTGCCTGCAATCCATAGGCGTAGACGTGAGACATCACATCGTGCCGAACTTCCTTTTCCCTCGCCTCGGCCGCCTCAAAATTGATATCGTCGGCATATTTTTTCAGCTCATTCACTTGCTCCTGAGTGATAGGCAGCCCAAGCTCCATCTCGGACTCGGCGAGCGCAATCCAGAGCCGCCTCCATGTGGAAAACTTGAACTGCGGCGAGAAGATATAGCTCATCTCCCTACTCGCATATCTGGTAGTCAAAGGATTTGAAAATTGATCTCTACTCATAAACCTCTCCATGCACCACTGTCATCCTGCGCACAACACCACTGTCATCCTGCGCGCAACACCACTGTCATCCTGCGCGCAGTCGCAGGATCTGTTCCATAACCTCAAATATTATAACATCATAGTAAAAAAATAACTATTGACATATTTTTCTAATTATGATATTTTATAGAAACAAGGGTGGAAGCTTGCGGTTGTTCCTTGGAAATGGACGAAACATGGATGAGTTGAAAACAATCGTAGAGACCGTGGAAGTAATTGCAAATATCGTGAAAACCGTATGGGAAACCATAAAAAGTATCAAGGATAAGCAAAAGCCGCCCACTCAGTAGACGGCTAACCCTTTAGTATAGAGGGACAACCGCCGAACAAAGCGGAAGCCCTTGTTACTTACATTTATACCACATTAAAAAACTTTGTCAAGCACAATCGAAACCCCAAGACCATTAAGCTCCGCCGCCTCCTGCTCCGGCCGCTTCATGCGAACGATCTCGTCCGCCAAAGTCTCCTGCTTCACATAATCCCGATATTCATCGAGCATAGAGGAAATCTCGTCCGCCCCATCATAGAAAATCTTGATTCTGTCCATCATTTCGAAATCATTCTGCTTCCTCAGCTGTTGCACCTTAGACACAAATTCTCTGGCGAGTCCTTCCGTAGCAAGCCCCTCCGTTACAGTCGTGTCAACGATGACGAAAACTCCGCCCTCCATAGCTACCGCATAGCCTTCCTTCGCATTGACCCTGATGTCGACCAAATCCGCACCGATTTCAGCGTCCTTTCCGGCCACATTCAGCGTTACCGTGCCGCCCTCCAAAGAGAGCGCAGCGGCGATATAGGAAGCGTCGGCATCCGCCAAAGCTGCCCCGAACGCCTTCACATCCTTGCCAAACACGGGGCCTGCCGCCTTGAAATTCGGCTTCAGCATGTAGTCCATGTATTCGGAGGTATCCGCGAGGAAGAAGACCTCCTTGATGTTCAATTCCTCCTCGATGAGTCCCGCCATCGGCCCGATCTGTGCCTCATATTTGCCATCGACCAAAACGGACGACAACGGCTGACGAACCTTGAGTCTTTCCTTTTCCCTGACGCCTCTGCCAAGGCTCACCATCTGGCGAACGATGTCCATTCTCTCCTCAAGCGCAAGATCCCGCTCAGCGCTATCGGCTATCGGCCACTCCGCAAGCTGAACAGCATCCGATATGCCTGTCAGCCCCGTGAGGTTTTCGTAGATTTCCTCAGTAATGAACGGCGCGAACGGTTGAGCGAGTTTCACCACGTCCAAAAGTACCCGATAG
>JAISKC010000059.1 GCA_031261345.1 Eubacteriales Family XIII. Incertae Sedis bacterium
CCCGCTGGTTATGTATACTGGTCGCTGCTTGACTTCATATTTGTGATACTTGGGCTGTTTGTGGCAGGGCAGAAGTCCGTGTCAGCTGCAGTATTGAGGAATCACTATAGGGGGCAGTATGGTGAGGAGAAAAAGGCAATAGCGAAACCTGCTTTCTTGATTGCTACTATCGCGTTTGCGGTTGGCTCCTTGGTGCTCTTCCTTGTAACGCAGGATATCACGAAGCAGATGGTGCTTGTTGATTGGCAGACTACGATCTTCACTGTGCTGTTTGCGGCGGAGATGGTTGCGGCACAGGTTAGCTCACGGGTTTCTGCTCGGACTTCTGAGGTCTAGGGTAAAGGGCTGGATTGCGGGTCAAGCCCGCAATGACAGTGATTGTCCGCAATGACAGGGTGGACCACCCCTGCCGCTTAGCGGCCACCCCTCCACCGGAGGGGAATGACAGGGCAAGGACTGGATTGCGGGTCGAGCCCGCAATGACAAGGCACGGCTTCTTTTTGGGCCGTGCCCTTTTTATAGCTCGGGAAACTGGTTTAAAATATCCAGCCAAACGTCCGATTTTTTTGATAGGTTTGGCTGATTATAGGATGCGCAATTTTTATTGTAATTATTAATACTTTAAATATATATTGAAAACATGGGATAATGGAATATAATATTGTTAATATAATCAGCCAAACGCTTGTATATTTTGCTGTGGTTGGCTGGTTATAATTACAAAATGGATACAATTTGTGACATTCGTATAGAAAGTGAGCAAAAAATGAAAATTATCGGAAGGATTCATGAACAGACATTACTGAAAGAATATTTGAATTCAACTATGCCCGAATTTGTTGCAGTTTACGGTCGTCGAAGAGTCGGAAAGACATTTTTAATCAATGAATTTTTTCAGGAAGATTTCACTTTTAGTTTTACTGGTTTTGCAAAGGAATGCAAGAAAAATCAGATTCATAATTTTTACACTGCATTGAAAAAATATGGTACTAATATAGATGTGCCGTCGGATAATTGGTACGATGCATTTGAGGATTTGATTACTCATTTGTCTAAGAATTTAAAAAAGGGTCGAAAGAGCGTTATCTTTATGGATGAACTTCCATGGCTTGATACGCCGAAATCAGGATTCCTCGCAGCGTTGGAACATTTTTGGAATGGTTGGGCAGCCTCAAAACCTGAGATATTGCTAATAGCATGTGGTTCGGCGACATCGTGGATGATGAACAAGTTGATAAGAAATAAAGGGGGGCTACACAATCGAGTTACACGAAGAATGTGTATACAGCCGTTCACCTTGGGCGAAACAGCGGAATACCTTCTATATAGGGAGATCGATTTGGAGCATCGCGATGTCGCCATGCTCTATATGGTGTTTGGCGGCGTTCCGTTTTATTTAAATCAAATCAGGCGAGGGAAGAGTGTTGCTCAAAATATTGATGAGCTCTGTTTTGCCAAGGACGCCATCATGCGCGACGAGTTTGATTTGTTGTTTGATTCGCTCTTTGCAAGGCCTGCAAGGCATAGAAAGATTATCGAGGTGCTGAGTGCACATCAGTCAGGGATGATGCGTGAGAAATTGCTCGCACAGACCGGTCTCACCACGGGTGGTACTGCTTCGCAGACCCTTGATGAATTGGAACAATGCGGTTTCATTGAAAAATTCAATGATTATTCCGGACGGAAAGGGCGATATATATATCAGCTTGTGGACTTCTTTACTCTTTTCTATTTTAGGTTCATGAATGGGAAGAAGGGGCTTAGCCCAGAATACTGGTCAAAAAGCCTCGGAAGTGGTGCCCAAAATGCATGGGCAGGATTGTCATTCGAAAAACTTTGTCTATTGCATATCAATGAAATTCAAAGGAAGCTTGGAATATCCGGAATCCTAACCGTCATCTTTGCGTGGAAAAGTACCGCTGAGCCAAAAGGTGCTCAGATTGATTTACTTATAGATCGCGTAGATAATATTATCAATGTATGTGAATGCAAGTTTGTGAATGCACCATATGAAATTGACAAGACCTATGATGAAAATTTGCGAAATAAAGTTGCTGTTTTCAAAAAAGAAGTGAAGACTAATAAGGCTGTTCATATTACAATGATTACAACATATGGAATTAGGCAAAATAAGTATGCTGGTGCGGTACAATCAGAAGTGATATTGGATGACTTATTTGGTTGATTCGTATACTGATTTCGATGGGAGAGGATAGCGTTATGGCGAGAAACAAAAATAGGTCTGGGCACCCTGATGGGGCACTTACTAGCATGGTTGAGCGAGGGTCTTATGGCCTCTATTTTGTGGGGCAGAACATTTATTATCAGCTTCTGGCCATTTTCATCATCGTGTATTTTATGGACGTGGGAATTCCCGCTTTGACCGTTTCGGTGGTGATTTTGGTCGTGAAGATTTGGGACGCGATCAACGATCCTATTTTCGGCGGCATAGTTGACAGGGTTAAATTCAAAAAGGGGAAGTTCGTGCCGTGGCTTCGGATTTCGCTGTTCGCTATACCCGTCGCGACCGTTTTGATTTTTGCCATTCCCGAGGGAGCTTCCGTTGGTGTCAAGGTTGCTTGGGGCATAGTCGCTTACGTCCTTTGGGACACGGCATACACTATCTGTGATGTGCCGATTTTCGGACTTGTTACGACCCTGACGGATAAGCTCCAAGAGCGTACGACGCTGATGGCAATCGGTCGTGTGGCCGCTATGTTTGCAGGGGCGGCGGTAGCGGTTTTGGTGCCTGGCCTGAGGACGCAGATCGGCGGTTGGCTGCCCATGGCGATACTTCTTTCGGTGATTGCGCTCATCACTATGGTGCCAATTTGCTTCACGGCGAAGGAACGCATACGGCCGCCCGCAGGTGAAAAGGAAATCAGCATCAGGGAAATGTTCAAATTCCTGACCCACAACAAATACATGCTCATCATCTACGGTGCGCTGCTCATATCCTCGACTACCAGTATCACGAACACGCTCGGCATCATAGTATGTCGCTACAATTTGGGCGATGAGGCATTGATGGTAACGGTGTCGGCGGCTATGATCGTTCCGTCGATTATCGCAGGGGTTCTCGTCCCATTTTTGACGAAACGCTTCGACAAATTTAAGATTTTTGTTTGGTCTACGGTAATTGCGACGGTCGCCGGAGGTCTCGTCTACTTCGTGGGTTATGAAAACCTGACGCTGCTATTGATAGTTGTTGCAATCAGAGCGTTTCCCATCGGATTTACCACTGTTTTGATGTTCATGTTCACGCCGGATTGTGCGGAATACGGCCACTACGTTACGGGTGTGCGCGCTATCGGTATCGCATTCTCGGTTCAGACGTTTTTCGCGAAATTCTCGGCGGCGCTCACGGCTTCGGTGGCGGCACTTTGCCTTTCGCTCATCGGCTATGTCGAGGGTGCAAATGCCACGCAGGCCGCCGGTTTCAACGACAAACTCTGGGCTGTTTACATCATCGTGCCCACCGTCGGCAGCCTCGTTTCACTTTTCGCGCTCAGGTTCTACAAACTCAGGGACAAGACGGTGCAGGTGATGACGATGGCGAACGCGGGGGAAATCACGCGCGAGGAGGCGGAGGCGCAAATCGGAGGTAAGTATTGATGAGTAATGACAAAGGGCAAGGGCTGGATTGCTTCGCTACGCTCGCAATGACGGATGTTGCTGCAATGACGGCGGATACTGTAGCAATGACGGCATCAGAAATCGTTTCGCTTTTGACTGTTGAGCAGAAGGCTTCGCTTTGTTCGGGCTCAGGATTTTGGCATACCGAGGAAATTCGGGGCGAAGATGGGGCTGTCATCGTTCCTCGGATCATGGTTACGGACGGTCCGCACGGAGTCCGCAAGCAGCCGCAGGGCAAGGGCGATCATCTGGGGATAGCCGAGAGCGTTCCGGCGACCTGCTTCCCCACAGCCTGCACGACGGCATCGAGTTTTGACCGCTCGCTTCTGCATGAAATCGGCGTTGCCCTCGGCGAGGAATGTCTTCAGGAGAAGGTCTCCGTCCTCCTCGGCCCAGGGCTCAATATCAAGAGAAGTCCTTTATGCGGCCGCAATTTCGAGTATTTCAGCGAGGATCCCTTCGTGTCTGGCGAGATGGCAACGGCCATTGTCCGCGGCATACAGAGCCAAGGAATAAGCACGTCGATGAAGCATTTTGCCGCCAACAATCAGGAACGCAAACGTCTGACGTCGAATTCTGTCGTGGACGAACGGGCGCTCAGGGAGATTTATCTCGCAGGATTTGAGAGGGTCATCAAGGAGGCCAAGCCGACCACTGTCATGACGAGCTACAACAGGCTGAACGGTGAATACACTTCGGAAAGCAAGCGTCTGCTCACGGATATACTCAGAGATGAGTGGGGTTTTGAGGGCTTAGTAATGACAGACTGGGGTGCCTGCAACGATAGGGTTCTCGGCCTTGCCGCAGGTCAGGACCTCGAGATGCCGGCCTCGGGAGGCTACGGAGACAGAGCTATTGCAAAGGCTGTCAGGGCTGGCGAAATAGATGAATCCGTTCTGGACAAGGCCGCGGAACGCCTCGTTACCATTGCACTCAAAGGTGCTGAAATGGCCGAGGCGGATTTTGAATATGATGAGGACTCGCATCACGAACTTGCCCGAAAGGCCGCAACAGAATCGGCAGTGCTTCTGAAAAATGAAGGCTCCGCCATTTCTGGGACTACCGGATTGCTTCCGATTACTCCTGGCAAGACCCTTGCACTTATTGGGGCGATGGCAAAGAAGCCTCGGTATCAGGGAGCCGGCAGCAGCCGAATCAACCCGACGAAATTGGACAATGCGTGGGACGAGCTTGAGAAGAGCGGATTTTCGGCCACCTACGCCGCAGGCTATGCTGATGGCAGTGGCGAAGAGGCCGCTGAGGAACTCATAGACGAGGCCGTCCGCACGGCTGCTGAAAACGACATTGCCATCGTCTTCGCCGGATTGCCGGAGGAGTACGAAAGTGAAGGATTTGACCGAGTTACTATAGACATGCCGGACAGCCACAACAAGCTGATTGAGGCTGTGGCGGCGGCAAACCCGAATACCGTCGTCGTCCTCCACGCGGGTGCACCAGTCTCTATGCCTTGGGCGGACAAGGTGCAATCCATCTTGCTCATGTATCTGGGCGGACAGGCTGTGGGCAGCGCAACGGTTGACCTTTTGACAGGCAAAGTCAATCCAAGCGGGAAACTCGCCGAAACCTTCCCGCTCAAAATTGAAGACACGCCCTGCTTCTCTCATTTCGCTGGAGATGGAATCAGCGAGGAATACAGAGAGAGCATTTTCGTCGGTTACAGGTATTACGACACTGCGGAAATGGCGGTTGCTTTCCCCTTTGGATTTGGACTCTCCTACACGACGTTTGCCTATGACGATTTGTTTGTCTACGGCGACCTTGACGATGACGGAGTAATAACGGCGACGGTTACGGTCAGTAACGAGGGGCCAATTTCGGGCGCAGAGATTGTACAGCTGTACGTTGCGGGGCCACGGAGCGAAAAAGTCTATCGACCGAAGAAGGAACTCAAAGGATTTGAAAAGTTGTTTTTGGAGCCAGGGGAGAGGAAGACTATCACGTTCAAGTTGGATTCACGCAGCTTTTCTTATTACAATCACATTGACGGTAGCTGGGCAATAGAAGGTGGAGAGTATAAAATTGGCATCGCGGCTTCGTCCACTGATGAACGCTTGTCAGACATCATCGTGCTTTATGGCGATGGCAAGGAGGATTTGCTTGCGGAGATACGAGCGAAGGCGCCGATGTACTTCAAATGGATTGCGGGTCAAGCCCGCAATGACAAAGGGAGTACGGGGCGAGCCCGCAATGACGGGGGGATTCACTGGTGCGTGCAGGGGCACGCCCAGCACAGGTCGGGTCATACCCCGTTGGGGCACATAGCCCGCAATGACGGGGGGTGGATTGCGGGTCGAGCCCGCAATGACAGCGGTGCGGTGGCGGATGGGCAATTTGAAGCTATATATGGAAAGCCCTTGCCCCCTCATTACCGGAAAGAGGGCGAGCCCTTCGATGTGAACAGCAGTATCGA
Organism: Eubacteriales Family XIII. Incertae Sedis bacterium; assembly: GCA_031261345.1. Taxonomy (GTDB): domain Bacteria; phylum Bacillota; class Clostridia; order Peptostreptococcales; family Anaerovoracaceae; genus JAISKC01. The sequence continues at coordinate 6,068 of JAISKC010000059.1, forward strand.
CGACATCGGCCATACCCTCATAGGGAAGCTGGCTCGCGTCATCGTTCCAAAAATCATGGACAAGATGATTGACAAAGACGACATCGACGCCAGAGCAATGGCAGAAAGCATGGCGTTCGAAATGCCGCTAAGGGCCCTGATGATGCAGAGCGGGGACCTCCTGAAGCCAAACGGACTAAACGCAATAGTGGCCTTCGCAAACGGCCACCCGCTGAAGGCTATCAAAAATTTGTTGAAAAAAGCGTAAAAATATTGCAAACTATGACAGGAAAGTCGTAGGTTGTCGTATCTATATATCAGTGGGAAATAAATGAGGAAAAATGGGGAATAGAGGAAATTCGGAAATAGTTGCATTGGCACGTGGAGCAATGCAGGGAGATGAAAACGCCTTCGAGGAGCTTTGCATGCGGAAATCGAAGGAGCTCATTTTCAATGCGATGGCTATACTCGGCGATTATCACGAGGCTGAGGACGCCGCTCAGGAGACGATTTTGACCGTCTACGCGAATATCGGAAACCTCAGAGACCCTGAGTCGGTCGAGCCGTGGATGCTTAGGATTTTGCGGAACAAATGCTATCGGATTCTTGAGAAAAGCGCAAATAGGAAAAAGGAAGCTGATGTCAACGATGAGGCGATAGCGATAGCCGATGACGACAGGGAATTCATTCCCGAAAAATATGTGGAGGACGAGGAGCTCGGGGCACAGCTTTATGAGATTATCCTCGGATTGCCGCAGAAAAAACGCGAGGCAATTATCCTCTATTACTACGACGAGATGAGCTATAGCGAGATTGCTGATATTCAGGAAACGTCGGCCAAGACAGTTTCATCAAACATATCGAGAGCAAGGATGATGATAAAGGAACAGCTTGAAAAATTTGATAGTAGAAACGTGGCGATGCTCGGCACCGGCGCGGGTTCGTCTGTGCTCGGCCGCGTGCTTCAAATGCAGGCGGACAAACAGGTATCGGATCAGGCCGTGGCTGCGTTTCAGCAGAGCTGGCAGGAGGCTGTCAAAGGTGTGAATTCCTCCGTTGACTCGAAAAGTCAGCATTCAGGCAAGAGTCTTTCCGCAAAGTCCGTATTGATAGGAACTTTGGGGACGGTGGTTTGTGTTGCGGCTATCGTTTCCGGCGTGTTCTTTTTCGGGGAAAAAGGTGGGCAGACGCAGAGCGGTGCAGCAGACGTGAAGGGGGAGGTTCTCTTCACAAGCGTTGATTGCGAATGTGGACATCTCAACCCCAATTCTGCGAGTCTCAGAGGTGTTGATGCAGGGGGTAATGTGCCGGAATGGCGGATTTCGGAGGAGGCGACCGGTGAGATTTTGGTGAAGGGCGAGGGGGCGAACATCTCTTCGGAGCTGCAAAATTTTGAGGAATCCGCACCTGATGGGACTTATCTGCTCACATATAAAGTATCCGGTGATGATAACGATTTGATAGAAGTGAAGCGCCCGTTCGAAATAGGAGCACCCTTCGCTGGCGTGGAGTAAAAAAGATTAGAAAAAAATAAAAAAATTTGAAGGAAAAATGTTTAAACCACAAAAAAGTGGGTATATATATAATATAAGTTCATAGCAATTATGAACATTAACATGAATCTATTGGCTACACTATTGAACACTATTAAGGAGATGAAATGTTATGAAAAACCATAGGATAATAGGAATCATACTGACGCTCGCAATCCTCGCCACGGCAATTTTGCCGTTCGGCGTATTTGCGGACGGGGAAGAAGCACTGCTTGACGACGCCGGAATTGAAGCCGTCCAAACGGACGAAGGGCAGAAGGCTTCTGAGGCAGTTTCGGAAGATGAACAGTTAGCACAGGAAAACGAACAACCGACACAGGACGAAGTAATTGAAGAGGATAAGCCAAAGGCACCTGAAGAGGAAAGCCAAGAGGTAGCAGAAGAAGCAAAGGAAGCAAAGGAAGCAAAGGAGTCGCCATCTGATGAAATCTCCGCACTGAGTGCGAGCGACTTACAGCCGAACGAAGCCGCACCGCTTGATGCAGCCGAACTCGAGGCCGCACTGGGCAATGCTTCAATCAATACGATATATATCAAAAACGATATCACACTCACAAAGAGCCTCGACATCACGAAAAACACCGATTTTGTACAGGTAGGCGGCAATTACAATATATTTGCAGACGGCGACTATCGCCACTTTACCGTAAATGGAGCAACGGTCGATTTCGGCAATCTGACCTTGACAAGGTCGGCAAACTTGGTGGCAGGTGAGCTGAATGGCGGCGGATTGGCAATACAGGGCGTTGTAACGCTTGGACATGTGAACGTCAAGGGCAATCGGCAGGCGGACCTAACCGGAGGCGGAATCACCGTGGCGACCTCCGCAACTTTGAATATCTCAAACAGTAGGATTACAGAAAATATGGCTATAAGCGGAGCTGGCATTCACACCGACGGCGGCAACATTTCGGTATCAAACGGTACGGTGATTTCCGAAAACAAGGCTACCCGAATTGCCGGTCATTCTTATGCTACTACCGATGGTGCCGGCGGCGGTATTTGGGCGAGTAACGGTGCTCATGTTACGGTATCCGGAAATGTAGAAATTTCAAAGAATACAGCAGAATACAGGGGTGGCGGCATTTACGCTTGGAAAAGTTGCATCGTCGAGGTGTCAAACGGTGCCAAAATTACAGGAAATAAAACTATATCAGGAGGCTCCGACGGTGGTGGAATTTATTCAAGTTGGAGTAGCGTAACATTATCAAATGTTGAAATCTCAGAAAACCAATCGGCATATGGTGCAGGTCTTACTTTCAATAGCAACAGCACATATGTATTTGATTCGAAGCTTTCGATAACAAACAGCGACATTCACCACAATGCAGCAACTTATATGGCCGGAGGCGTCTATATGACCGCTGGCAAATTGGTAGCACTGGAGAACAACAGAATTTATAGTAATACAGCATATCAAAGCGGCGGTGGATTGGTACTATCCGTTGCAGCGAACAGCGGTTTCACAATGTCCTATTGTGAAATATATGACAATAAAACGACGAGAACAGGGTACAATTCAGGCTCCGGCGGCGGTCTTATAATAAGTTCCGATGATGGAGATGTGAATATTGAACACAGCAAAATCTACAACAATGAAGCCGGTTCGGGTGGTGGTATTTCCGTTGGCAGTGCTACATGGGCAGATTACGAAAATAAAGTAACACTTTATGAAAGCGAAGTTTATGGCAACAAGGCTTTTTATAGTAATGGCGGTGGCATTGAGATTTGCGATGATACACGCTTTATCTTGAAACACAGCGATGTTCACGACAATACGTCAAAACATGGCGGTGGCGGAATTTACTTGCGGAAATGGTACACTACACGTCTGAATTTGAGCACGCGATTGGAAGTCAAAGATGGCAGTAAGATTTATAAGAATACGGCGACGACCGGTGGCGGTATTATCACAAATACCAGTATTCATGATTATTATAAAGTCAGCGTAGTCGTGGAGAACAGCGAAATCTTTGAGAATAAGGCTACAGAAGATAATGGTGGTGGAATTTTTGCCCTCAACTCCGATGTTGAGCTAAAGGGTTCGACAAAGATTTATGACAACGAAGCCGTTTTGACAGGCGGAGGCGTTGCGATGGTTACGGAAATAGACAATCCGAATTGGAGTAGCTGGGACGATCCTGATTATCTATATCTGCCTACTTACGAGTATCTGACCGTTGGATCAGGCGTAACTTTCTCCGGCAACAAGGCAAAACGTGGATATTTCATGACTTCGGACGACAAAGACTACGCCGCAAATCATGCACTGTATACGGCGAATGTTCATGCGACAAAGTTCTCAGAACCATTCACCTTAGGCTACAACAACTTTGATATAAACTACGATGTCGGAGTTCCGCTCTGGTATGTGAAATTCTTTGGCGGCTCGGACGACAAACTGTTCTCGACCAAGGGTGTGAAATCAGGAACCGCAGTCATTGCACCGACGGCACCCAGCATTACAGGCTATCATTTCACAAAGTGGGATAAGCCGCTATCGAATATTACAGCCGATACGGAAATTCACGCAGCTTACGAAATCAACACCTACTCGGTGAAGTTCGTGGATTGGGACAACGGCGTTTTGAAATCAGAGTCAGTTGACTACAATAAAGCTGCGACCGCGCCTGCAAATCCTTCTCGCACGGGCTACACATTCACCGGCTGGAACAAGGCGTTCAGCAGTATCACGTCAAACCTGACCGTCAAGGCCCAGTATGACTTGAATCGTTACACGGTCAACTTCCTCGACCACGACGGCACGCTTTTGAGCACGCAGTTGGTAGGTTACGGTAGCGGTGCGACAGCTCCGGCAAATCCGGTGCGCGACGGCTACACATTCACCGGCTGGGACAACGAATTTGCGAACATTACGGGCGACCTCACCATCACGGCTCAGTATGAGCCCTTGCAGGGAACGGGAGGCGGCACGACCAATCCACCCACCCCGCCGACCCCGCCAACCCCGCCAAATCCGCCGAGGCGTCCTGAGGTGCCGACGGATCCTGATACACAAAATCCGCCAACTGCTCCCGAAGTGGTGAACGAGCCAAGAGAGCCCGAGGCATCTGCGCCCGTAGATAACGTAACGGATAGCACGACCAACGTCCAAAAGCCGCCGCTCTACACGGGCATCAGCGACGCTGGTGTGGAGAAGCTCGAGGCACAGACGGGCAATATCATCACCGATCTTGCGAACGGCAACGTGCCGCTCGGTGGGTTTGCCGCCACGGGCGTGTGGAGTCTTCTGAATATGATACTCGCCATCGCCTGTGCGGTAGCCGCCTTCATGCTCGCCTATGGGGCTATCAGCAAGCGGTCTTACCCTGCTTCCTCGCAGGCCATCAGGCTCATCGCGATTGCCTCCAGTGTGATTACGGTAATTGTGTGGGTGATTTTAGACCAGCTTCACAAGCCGACAGCATGGCTTGACGGGCATACACCAGTAATCCTAGGACTATTTGCCCTGACGGCGGCCATCACAGTAGTCTTCAACATCAAGAAAAGGTCAACAAAGGAAAGGAAGCCAGAACTAGCATAAGTCATCGTCATTGCGAGCAACGCGAAGCAATCCAGTGAAGTGTTGGATTGCTTCGTTGCACTCGCAATGACGTACGTTACGGTACGCTACGCTTGCAATGGCGGGTTTGTAAAAAATTTTCTAAATATGACAGGAAATTTGCGGGTGCTCGTATCTATATTGTGTTAGGACCGCAGCAAGGGGATTAAAAAAAATAAAAAAAATTAATAAAAAATGTTTAAACCGCTGAAAAATGGGTATATGTAATATATAAGTATTCAGCGATTATGGATATAATACGAATCCATTTGCTGCACTATTCGAAATTATTAAGGAGAGGAAATGTTATGAAAAATCAAGGGGTAACCAAAAATCTATCAAAAACAAAGTGGGGGCTGAGCCGGTATGTAGGGCTCATGCTGACGCTCGCAATGCTCGTTACGGCGATTGTTCCGTTCGGTGTATTTGCGGACGGAGAAGATGCAGTGTTTGACGATTCCGGAATTGAGGCTGTCCAAATAGACGGGCAGCAGGAACAGGACGAAGCAATTGAAGAAGATGAGGCGAAGGCGACTGAAGAGACAAACCAAGAGGCAAATTTTGGCAATGGGGGGGGGTTTACCAGTAGCCCCAACAGATAATGAAGCAGAAGAATCCGAAATTGGAGCACTTTCGGATATAACAGCATTAGCGCAGGTGGAGGCTGGAGAGTTCCTTATTGATGGAATACTCGACACGGACTTTACGTATGCTTCTGATACCCTAACCATCATCAAGAGCGGTACATATAGCGTCAGTATGAAAGAGGGTGTCCCTACAACTACTACAAGTCACATTGAAGTGGCGAGTGGCGTGACAGCAACGGTCACGATTAATGATCTGAGCATTGAGACTCTTGTTTCCCCGATTCGGCTTATAGGTACGGCGAATTTGACCTTGGTCTTGAATGGTGATAACACATTGACCTGTAAGGCAGCGTCGTCTAATGTTGGCGTAGCTCAATCTGGAATCTATGTTCCGGCTGGTACAAATGTTTCGCCAAGTGATGACGCAGTACTCACAATCCGAGAGGGAGATACAGGTGCGAAAAAAATTACAGTAAACGGTGGATATGCTGCCGCCGGCATCGGTGGGACATATATGCTTAATTCGTCTTACGATTATTTAATTAATGGCTGTGGTACTGTGAATATATATAGTGGTACTGTGGTTGCAAACGCTGGCCAAGGAGGAGCAGGTATAGGAACATATAACAGCAGTGGATTTGGCGGAAACATTCATATTTATGGTGGTACTGTCAAAGCGTATGGAAGCAGTAGTGGTGCGGGAATTGGAGACTCTGGGACCGGTGGCAGTTCAGCATATCGAGCCAATATTGAGATTTCAGGTGGCACGGTTGTTGCAGAGAGTGGTACGTATTATCCTCCGGCAGCAATTGGAGCTGCTTATTCCAATGTTACTATAAGCGGCACTGCAAATGTAACGGCAAAAGGTGGCTCCGGTGCAGGAATTGGTGGAAACAATTCAAACGTAACTATAACAGGTGGCGATATTACTGCAACCGCAAATACCGATGGTGCGGCAATAGGTGGCACCAGTGGTTCGGGAGCCGGATTAAATGCGAGTGTTCGATCTGAAATTATCACTATCACCGGCGGTGTTGTTGACGCGCGCAATACAAGAACCAGTGGCACCAATGGTGCTGCCATTGGTGGGTTTAGAGGTGAAGCAGGTGGCACTATCACAATTGGTGGGACTGCACAAGTTACAGCTGTCAATTCGTCTTATGGTGCGGCAATTGGTGGTGGTGGTTTCGGCAACGCATATTTTCCCGCAGGCAATGGCGGAACCATTATTATCAATGGCGGTCATGTTATAGCTCAAAGTAAATATGCTGCAGCTATTGGTGGCGGCGGCGGTAACGGCGGTACCGCCAGTGGACTTAGGCATGCAGGTACAGGCGGAAACATCACGATTTCTGGCGGCATAGTTGAGGCAAATAGTGAATTTGGTGCAGGAATTGGTGGCGGTAATGGACAAGAGGCTACTACTTATTATCCATCTGGTGGAGCAGGCGGAACGATTAATATTTCGGGCGGAACTGTTACTGCAAATAGTAGCGGCAGCAGTGCTGGTATTGGCGGCGGTAGTGGTGCTGCCGGTAGTGCAAGCGATGGTGTCGGTGGCAGTGTAACGGTTTCCAATGGAACAGTAGTTGCGAGTAGCACAAATGGTGTTGGTATTGGTGGTGGACCCAGAGGAAATTCTGGATCACTCGCATTTTCCAATAATGCCTTTGTCATAGCGACTGGCGGCGTGGGAGTTTCCGATATTGGAAACGGCAAAGATAGCATAACAAATGGTAGTATAAAAATCACAGGAGGAAGTGTCTATCCCACAAAGGGGTTAGTTGCTCCCCAACCAACGAACAATGGTCAAACACCCGGTGTAGCCAATTCCGTTTATCCTGTATATGCCCTTGCTGGTTATCCAGGAGGTTCATACCCAGGTGGCAAGCAAATCGACATTTCAGAATCGCCGATGAGCTCGTCAAAAACTACAAGCGCAACAACCGTATCGGAATCCGTGGATTCAGCTTTCCCAATAGCAGATATTTCGGCTATACTATGGGCACCGGGAAGTGCTAGCGGCAAACACTACAGCGGTATTACTATAGATAGTCCTACAAATAAGCAGAGATACTCTGTAGATGTAAAGGTACTGGACTTGACAAATGGTGATGCACTATTCTCTTCATTGGAGGGTGCCAATCTGAAAAACAACATCATCGGTATCTTGGATTACTACGTGGATTTTGTTGAGGAAGATGATCCTGACACGATACTCAATACTATTCCGGTGCGGATATTTACGGATTCTACTCAATCAGTGGAAACAATAAACACAGACAGGGTGATTGAAGAGCCCAATCTTGGTCTACAGCAGACCGGCTACGATTTGAGTTGGCATGAGAAAATAGATTCTGCGCTATCAAACACCGCATGGGAATTCAAAGATTCTGAACACTCTGGTGTGGCAGTTGAGAAGGATACGATTCTTTATGCAAAGCAGACTGCAAAAGTTTATACTGTTTCATTTGACGCGAGTCTCGGCAATCCTTCCGTGAATCCTGCAAATAGAAGTGTGACATATGATGCGGCGTATGGATCTTTGCCGAGCTTTGCAGATAGCGTTTATCCTGGACATATTCTTGAAGGATGGTACACAGTTGACGATGTCAAGGTCAATTCAAGCGATAAATATAATCCTTTAGTGCCTGATGCGCATACACTTCATGCCAAGTGGGAAATCGGCAAGTATACCGTCAAGTTCAATGCTGGCGGAGGTGCTGGCACAATGGCGAATAAGACAATTGAATATGATACAAGTTTCACGATTCCGGCAAATGCATTCACAAGAGACCATTACAGTTTTAACGGTTGGGCATCAAGCGATGTAAGCATTTCAGGCAACTCTTTCACAATGCCTGGGAAAACTGTAACTTTGACAGCGACTTGGAAAGCAAATGACTATATTGTTACTTTCTTGGATTTCAACGATGTGGAGCTTGCTAAGCAGACAGTTGCATATGGCAATAAAGCTATCGCGCCTTCGAATCCCTCTCGCGAAGGATATTCATTCTCGGGTTGGGACAAGTCATTCAAGAACATCACCTCAAACCTGACTGTCAAGGCTCAGTATGACTTGAATCATTACACGGTCAACTTCCTCGATCACGACGGCACGCTGATTGACACACAGGTGATCGGTCACGGTAGCGGTGCGACAGCTCCGGCAAATCCGGCACGCGACGGCTACACATTCACCGGTTGGGACAACGAATTTGCGAATATTACCGGCGATTTGAACATCACGGCGCAGTATGAGCTCGTGCAGGTAGTGGGAGGTGGCACGACCAATCCACCCAGACGTCCTGATGTAACGCCGGATCCGCAGAATCCGCCAATTGCTCCTGAAGTTGTGAACGAACCCAAAGAGCCCGAGGCCGCTGCACCCGTTGACAACGTGACGGATAGCACTACCAATGTTCAGTCGCAGCCGCTCTACACGGGCATAAGCGACTCCGGTGTGGAGAAACTCGAGGCGCAGACGGGCAATATCATCACCGATCTTGCGAACGGCAACGTGCCACTCGGCGGATTTGCAGCCACGGGTGTGTGGAGTCTTCTGAATATGATTCTCGCCATCGTCTGTGCGGTAGCCGCTTTCATGCTTGGATATGGGGCTATCAGCAAGCGGACCTATACGATCCCCTCGCAGATCATCAGACTCATCGCGATTGCGTCCAGTGTGATTACGGTCGTCGTGTGGGTCATTTTAGATCAGCTTCACGCTCCGACAGCATGGATTGATGGGCATACACCGGTGATCCTAGGACTCTTTGCTCTGACGGCGGCCATCACGGTGGCTTTCAACATAGAGAAGAGATCGGCAAAGGAAAAGACCCCAGAACTCGCATAAGTCAATAGAACGATTTCAAAAAGCGAACGGCTTCGGCTGTTCGCTTTTTGGGTACACGGAGTAAAAAAATTTTGTAAAAAATGTTTCAAATCCACCTAAAATGGGTATATATATAATGAGAGGCAAAGAGCGGATATGCTCAGGTAAAAGAATTTAAGAAATATTTTAGGGGAGATGGACGAACAATGAACAAATTATTAATAAAAAAATTAGGCATAGGGAGTAGAAAGGGCTTCACGCTCATCGAAGTCATCGTCGTGCTGGTCATACTCGCCATATTGGCAGCGATAGCAATACCGGCGCTGACGGGCTACATCGATGAGGCAAGAAAGAGGTCATACGTCGGCGAAGTGCATTCAGCAAAAGTGGCACTGCAAACAGCCATGATTGATGTGTATAGCAATAGTTCAACAGGGGCTGAAGTGCAAAATGCCGCAGGTTTCGATAGCTCTGATAGCTTAGATGCTATAGATATGGCACCCTATGACTGGGTAACTATTAAACCTGCATATGCTGACACATGGGCAACGATGTCGAGCATACCGTACGACCAAATTAAAGGATTTGCCGACGACCGTGGCCACTTGATGGGTTTGATTATCTTCTATTATTCTAATGGTTCAGATGATGCTGACGGCTATGATGCCGTAGTAACATACGGCTTTGATCTGCCAACGTATGCGGACGCATTTGATTCCGGAGAAGGGTGGCCAAATGATGAACAGTATCATACCTATACGGGAAGTGAGCTTGAGGAGTACGCCGAAATAATAGATGCACTGGACTTTCATTGAACAAACGTGAAAAATAATTGACAGGGGTGGCTTTTACTTGTTATAGTTAAAAAACAACATACGCTGATTTAAACCGATGACGTGGAGATCAAAGCGGAAAATTCCGTCCTTGACATTTATTTTGTCAGGGACGTTTTTGTCTTGATGACGTTCGGCAATGCGGAGGGAGAAGGAAATGAACATTTTGACATTGGAAGACGCCAAGAAATATGCGAGGGATTTTCCGAGCATACCCGTCGTGAAGGTGTTGAACGGCGGTTGGCTTGGCTCGATGGAAGTCTTCCTCATCTTGAAGAAGCTCAGCCGACAATGCTTCATTCTTGAAAGCCTCGAGGATGCTGAAAACAGGGGGCGTTACACCTTCATCGGCTACGATCCGAAGCTCGAGATATCATGCTTGAATGGAACCTTGACGGTGAAGGGTGCCATGCTCAGCGAAATAAAGACCAACGATCCAGGCAAGTACATCAACCAGATTATCGATGAAAACCGGTCGCCCCTGATAGAGGGATTGCCGCCGTTCACAGGCGGTTTGGTCGGTTACTTTGCCTATGACTACATCAAGTACAACGAACCGGAACTGAACCTTGACGCGGATGACCAAGAGGGTTTTCGTGATGTGGATCTCATGCTCTTCGATAGGGTCGTGGTCTTCGATCACCTTGAGCGCAAGCTCTTTCTCATAGCAAACGTCCGCACGGATCAGCTTGAGGAAAATTTCCACAAGGGTGAAATAGAGCTCGACAATCTGGCGAATACCATCAGGAACGGCGAGCAGAAAATACTCGATCCCATTACTATTACTTCCCCATTCCGTGAACTTTTCGACAAGGAGGGTTACTGCGAAATGGTCCGGAAGGCGAAGCACTACATACACGAGGGCGACATCTTTCAGGTGGTGCTTTCGAACAGGCTTGAGGCGGACGCGGAGGGGAGCCTTTTCGACACATACGGCCTGCTGAGAAGGATGAATCCCTCGCCGTATATGTTCTATTTCAGCAGCGACGACGTTGAAATTGCGGGGGCTTCGCCGGAGACACTCGTGAAGACTCAAGGCGAAAGGGTTTACACGTTTCCGCTTGCTGGCACGAGGCCGCGCGGTATGACGGCTCAGGAGGATCAGCAAAATGAAGAGGAGCTTCTTCACGATGAAAAGGAGTTGGCCGAACACAATATGCTCGTCGATCTTGGCCGAAATGACATCGGAAAGATAAGCAAATTCGGGACGGTCAAAGTCGAGAATTATATGTCAATCGAGCGTTATTCTCACGTGATGCACATCGCTTCTACGGTGAGTGGCGAGATAAGGGACGATGTGAAGGCCACGGACGCCGTGAATGCGGTTCTGCCGGCTGGCACGCTCTCGGGTGCGCCGAAGATTCGGGCGTGCGAGATCATCAACGAGCTAGAGAACAACAAGAGGGGTATTTATGGCGGAGCTATCGGCTACATCAGCTTCACGGGCGAGGTGGACACCTGCATAGCTATTCGGCTTGCGATAAAAAAGAACGGCAAGGTTTTCATTCGTTCGGGTGCGGGAATCGTCCTCGACAGCGTGCCTGAAAATGAATACAAGGAATGCAGGAATAAGATGCAGGCGGTAATGGACGCCCTGCTTTATGCGGAATATGACGGCAAGAGGAGGATGAAATAATGATACTTCTGATTGACAATTATGACAGTTTTTCATACAACCTCTATCAGCTGATCGGTGCTATTGAGCCGGACATAAGGGTTGTTCGTAACGATGAGCTTTCGGTGGACGAGATTGCTGGCTTGCAGCCGTCGCATATCGTGCTTTCGCCAGGACCAGGGAGACCGGAAAATGCGGGGGTTTGCGAGGCTCTGCTGACCGCCGTCTCGGAAGGTGTAGTGCTAAAGGAGACGCCAATTCTTGGAGTTTGTCTTGGACATCAGGCGATATGCGAGGTGTTCGGCGCGACTATCACCTATGCGAAAGAAACTTTGCATGGCAAGCCCTCGGAGATAAAGCTCGAAAACCGTGGTGCCTTATTTGAGGGATTACCGGAGGTCATTACTGGGGCTAGATATCATTCGCTCGCTGCCGATCCTTCTACGATTCCAAGAGAGCTGATTGTAACGGCGCGGACGGAGGACGGCGAGGTCATGGCGGTGCAGCATGAAAGTCTGAAGGTATACGGGGTGCAATTCCATCCGGAGTCTATACTGACGCCGCTGGGGAATGTGATATTGAATAATTTTTTACAGTTGTAGATGGAATGTGGATTGCGGGTCGAGCCCGCAATGACAGGGTGAGCCGCAATGACAGAGTGATTGTCAAAATGGATTGCGGGTCGAGCCCGCAATGACAGTTTTTGAAGAAAAGGAGACGAAAGATGATAAGTGATGCAATTAAGAAGGCTGCTGCGAAGAGGGACCTGTCCTATCAGGAGGCGGAGTCTGTTATGGACGAAATCATGACGGGGGAGGCGAGCGATATTCAGATGTCCGCCTACCTGACGGCGATGTCGGTCAAGGGTGAAACCATCGATGAGATAACGGGCTCGGCGGAGGGCATGAGAAACCACTGCGTCAGGCTCCTGCACGATATGGACGTCCTCGAAATAGTCGGGACGGGCGGCGACAAAGCTAACTCGTTCAACATCTCGACGACGGCTTCAATCATCATCTCCGCCGCCGGTGTGCCCGTGGCAAAACACGGCAACAGGGCAGCTTCAAGCAAGAGCGGGGCTGCGGATGTCCTTGAGGCTCTGGGTGTGAATATTACCGTATCGCCCGAAAAGAGCCTAGAATTACTGAAGGAAATAGGGCTCTGCTTCCTGTTCGCGCAGAATTACCACATCGCCATGAAATATGTCGCGCCGGTGAGAAGAGAGCTCGGCATACCCACAATCTTCAACATTCTCGGACCCCTCGTCAATCCGGCCGGAGCGAAGCTGGAGCTCATCGGGGTCTACGATGAATCGCTCGTGGAACCGATTGCGAAAGTGCTGTCAAATTTGGGAATTAAGAGGGCTATGGTCGTCTTCGGGCAGGACGTGCTCGACGAAATCTCTCTGAGCTCACCGACGACGGTCTGCGAAGTGAGGGACGGATTCAACCGCACCTACGTCATCACGCCTGAGGAATTCGGGTTTGAAAGATGCGCGAAGGAGGATTTGGTCGGCGGAACTCCTGAAGAAAATGCTAAAATAACAAGAGCGATACTTGCGGGCGAAAAGGGTCCGAAGCGAAATGCGGTCGTGCTCAATGCGGCGGCGGCAATACATATCGCGAAGCCAGATGTCGAACTTGGAGATGCTATCAAAATAGCGGAAGAGGTGATTGACAGCGGCGAGGCCGAGAGGCAGCTGGAGCGTTTCGTCCGACTGTCGAACGAGTAGGTAGATTTGTTGTCATACCGGCCGCCGCGCCGGTATCCATGGATGCGGATCATACCCCGTTGGGGCACATAGTCCGCAATGACATAGTGTAGGAGAGTGAAAATGAGCAATATTTTAGATGATATAGTCGGTGTTACTATCAGGCGCGTTGAGGACGAAAAGGTCGAGGGGCGAATTCTCTCAACCTTTGAGCAGGCTTTGTCCAGAAAAGGTATCGCGGTCATCGCGGAGGTGAAAAAGGCCTCGCCGTCAAAGGGAGTGATTGTTTCCGATTTCGATCACTTGCAGATTGCTGAGGAGTATGTGGCGGCCGGTGCAAATGCTATCTCCGTGCTCACCGAGCCCCGCTATTTCATGGGGTCGGCTGCCTATTTGAAAGACATCGCTTCGGCGGTGAGTATTCCAGTTTTGCGAAAGGACTTCATCATCGACCCGTATCAGATCTATGAGGCGAAGTTTCTTGGGGCGTCGGCTGTGCTTCTCATTGCATCGGTGCTTGAGGAAGACGACGCACTCAAATTCTTTTTGGATTTGACTTACTCGCTCGGCATGTCAGCGTTGGTTGAGACTCACGACGAGGCTGAAATCAAGAGGGCTGTGAAGGTCGGGGCCAAGATAATAGGGGTCAACAACAGAAACCTAAATGATTTCAGCGTCGATTTGGAAAACAGTATCCGTCTGAGGGACCATGTGCCAGAGAACATAATCTTTGTTTCCGAGAGTGGGATAAAGACCGCCGAAGACGTGAGAAAACTTGAGGCGGCAGGTGTAGATGCTATCCTTGTAGGCGAGTCGATAGTGAAATCGCCGGACAAAACGGCGTACCTCGACACGCTTCTCGGCAGATAGTTGTGAATTGCGGCTTCAACTCGGAAAACTGGCGATTTGCGTCAAAAAAAGACCGTTTTTCTACGCAAATCGCCAGTTTTCCGAGCTAAGGCCCGTAGACCCAGTTTTTAGGTGAATATCAATGAATACGAAAATCAAAATTTGTGGGCTTAGTCGGCTTGAAGACATCGCGGCTGTGAATGAGGCTCGGCCTGACTATATCGGCTTCGTTTTCGCGGAGAAAAGTCGGCGAAAGGTCGTAGCCGCCGAAGCCGCTGACCTGAGGGTACAGCTCGCAAAAGGCATCATTCCCGTCGGTGTCTTCGTCAATGCTCCAATAGACGAAATAGCCAATCTATACAAAACAGGCACAATCGAGGTCGCTCAGCTTCACGGAGGCGAGGACGAAGAATACATAGAAAATCTGAGGCAAGCTACTGCCGCAATCAAAATCATCAAGGCCTTTCAAATAGACACCGTCATAGATATAGCAAAGGCGGCGGCGAGTTCGGCTGATTACGTTTTGCTCGACCACGGCACGGGCGGCACCGGAAAGGTCTTCAATTGGGAATTTGTAGGAAACTTCAGAGAAATTACTGAGAAGCCCTTCTTCTTGGCTGGCGGCATAGATGAGGCGAATATAAAAGACGCCCTCGCGCTCGAGCCTTACTGCATAGACGTGAGCAGCGGAGCCGAGACGGACGGCGTCAAAGATGGGGATAAAATCAAAAGTCTCGTGAGATAGGCTACTTTTCCTCGATAGCGTCTTCGCCTGCACCGCAGACCGGACACTCTTCAGGCTTTTCGTCTTGCTCCGTTTCCCAACCGCATACATCGCATACCCAACTCATACCAATACCTCCATGTTTCTAAAAAAATTGCGCAGGGATTTCTAAGTAATCCCTCATAATGTGTATACTTCAATTTTGCCCTGTGAAACACCAAGTGTCAATAGATTGCTTCGCTACGCTCGCAATGACACAACAAAAATCTTGCCATTGAGTATTAGCATAAATTTGAAAAAAAAGTGAAATTCGAATAGTATTACAGTGAATGATAGACGATAATGTGAGCCGGAAAATTCTGCGAAAAGCGGACGTAATATTGATTGTAGCCATACTGTGCGTCGCGTTTGCAGGTGCATTTTTGCAGGCGTTTGTTTTCACCGGAACCTACTCGGGCGATGCGGTCGTGAAAATCACGCTCGACGGGGAAATTTACGGAACATATCCATTGAAGACGCCCGCCGTTATCAAGGTCGATGATGAATACAGCAATGTCGTCGCCATTGAGAAGGGGAAGGACGGCAATATGTCCGTTCGCATGAAGGACGCCGATTGCCCAGGCGGGGACTGCCTGCGCCATGCCTCCATCAATCTCGGAGGCCAAAATATCATTTGCCTACCCGCAAAATTGGTTGTAGAAATAAAGGGAGGAGGTAGCGAAGTCGATGGATACACCTACTGACAAACCCGCATTTCACGCCACAAAGATAGCGCTCATAGGTGTGCTCGTTGCGTGCGCCCTAGTGCTTTCTTACGTGGAAAGTCTCATACCTCTGCCGCTGCCCGTGCCAGGAATAAAGCTCGGTATCGCAAACGCCATCTCGCTATTGGCACTATATTTGATTGACGGCAGAACCGCCCTACAGGTCAACGTCTGCCGCATACTCTTGGCCGGACTTCTGTTCAGCGGCTTTTCCGCAATGCTCTACGGCTTGACCGGCGGTGTGCTCAGCGTCCTCGTCATGATTGCCCTGAAACGCTCGGGGAAATTCAGTATCGTTGGCGTGTCCATCGCGGGGGCGTCTGCACACATTACCGGACAAATTACCGTGGCCGCTCTTGTTATTCAAAACACCGCCATATTCTTCACCTTGCCCATTCTCCTGATTTCCGCAATCATCACGGGCGCCTTCATCGGCTACCTGACCCACCTGATTCTCAAGCATCTGCCCAAAACATTCTAGGCAAAGATTTTACGGAAACGTGGTATAATAAAAGCGTATGTTCAGTTACTAATGTTTCTATTCCTATTTGGTAGAAAGGATTTTATAAATATGGCAAGATATTTTACATCTGAGTCCGTAACGGAGGGGCATCCGGACAAGATTTGCGATCAGATATCCGACGCAATCCTCGACGCGGCGCTGACCGAAGATCCGATGTCGAGAGTGGCCATCGAGTCGCTCACCACAACAGGTCTCGTGCTTCTCGCAGGAGAGATGACGACCGAATCTTACATAGATATCCCCGCTGTCGCCAGAAAGGTGATTGAGGACATCGGCTATACGAAAAGCGAATACGGTTTCGACGGCGAGACCTGCGCGATTTTGACGGCCATTCACGACCAGAGCGCGGACATAAAGCAGGGCGTCGACGAGGCGCTCGAATACAGGGAGGGCAAGGATAAGGTTGACCTGCTGGCGACCGGCGCAGGCGATCAGGGCATCATGTTTGGCTTTGCCTGCAAGGAGACGCCCGAGCTCATGCCTCTGCCCATTACTCTCGCACACAAGATGGCGAAGCAGCTCGCTGTTGTGCGGAAAAGCGGCGAGCTTTCATACCTGAGGCCGGACGGCAAGACCCAAGTAACAGTCGAGTATGACGGCATCAAACCCGTTGCTGTTACAGGGGTTCTCGTGTCTACGCAGCACGACCCCGACGCCACGCAGGAGGAGATCAGGGCTGACATCATCGAGAAGGTCATAAAGCCGGTCATTCCCGAGGAACTTCTCAGTAATGACATCAAATACACAGTAAATCCGACGGGCCGTTTCGTAATAGGCGGGCCGAATGGTGATACGGGACTGACAGGCAGGAAGATAATTGTCGATACCTACGGCGGTTATGCAAAGCACGGCGGTGGCTGTTTCAGCGGCAAGGACCCGACAAAGGTCGATCGCTCGGCGGCATACGCTGCGAGGCACGCTGCAAAGAATATAGTGGCGGCGGGTTTGGCCCAGAGGGTCGAAATCGAGCTGTCCTATGCAATCGGAGTCGCGGAGCCGATGTCGATATTGGTCGATTCATTCGGCACGGGGACAATCTCAGATGAGAAACTCGCAGAAGTGCTTTCCCGTGGATTTGATCTTCGACCTGGAGCCATCATCAGGGACCTAGACCTCAGAAGGCCTATCTACAGTCAGGTGGCGGCATATGGACATTTCGGCAGGGAAAGTCTCGGGGTGCCTTGGGAGAAACTTGACAAAATCGAGCTGTTACAGAAGCTCGCGAAAGAATTATAGAATTATAGAATTATTGTATGTATGAGGAGAAAAAATATTGGGAGTATTGGTTGCCAAGTTCGGCGGCTCATCAGTCGCTGACGGAATACAAATAAGAAAGATTCGCTCTATCGTTGAGAGCAGCGCAGACAGAAGATTTGTCGTGGTGTCCGCACCAGGCAAGAGGTTTGACGAGGACAGCAAAATCACGGATTTGCTCTATCTTCTCTACTCTCACGCGGAGCACAAAGTTCCCTATGAGCAGCTTCTGCAAGTTATCAAGGAGAGATTCCTCGGCATGGAGTCGGACCTCGGAGTGGACATCGGTCTGGTCAATGAATTCTCTGAAATCGAGGAGCAAATCAAAACGGGAACGACGGCCGACTATCTCGCAAGCAGGGGCGAACACCTCAGCGCAAAGCTCATCGCCGCCTTCATCGGTTACGATTTCATCGACACAAAAGGGCTCGTTCAATTCGACAAAAAGGGCAGACTTCTCTATGCAGAGACGGACGAAGCGCTCGGCGCAGAGCTTGCCAAACACAAAAACGCCGTTCTGCCAGGTTTCTACGGTACGCTTCCTGACGGCAGTGTCAAGACGTTCACCAGAGGCGGTTCGGACATCACCGGAGCGCTTGTAGCAAGAGCCGCGAAGGCGAGCACCTACGAAAATTGGACAGACGTATCGGGCTTCCTCATGGCAGACCCGAGAATAGTCAAGAGCCCAAAGGCCATCAAGACCATCTCATACAAGGAGCTCAGAGAACTTTCTTACATGGGCGCGTCCGTTCTTCACGAAAATGCCATCTATCCCGCGAGGCTTGCCGGAATTCCTATCAATATCAGAAATACGAACAAGCCGGAGGACGAAGGCACCATTATCTCGGGCGATGATCTGAACACTTCCGGAGACACCATCACCGGAATCGCGGGCAACAAAGACTATACGGTCATCGGCATTTACAAAAATATGATGAGCAGCGAGGTTGGATTTTTCAAGAGATTACTCGCCGTTCTGGAGGAACACAACATTCCTGTCGAGCATCTGCCATCGGGAATTGACACGATTTCCCTCGTGATCTCGAGCAAATATCTTGAAGATAATCTCGCGGAGGTCATCGAGGATATTGAGAGAAAAGTTGGGTCGGACGACATAGAGGTGAGTGAAAATATCTCACTTATTGCAACCGTTGGTGCACATATGGCGGACAGGCGAGGTACGGCGGCGGAGCTGTTCACGGCACTGTACGAGGCGGGCGTCAACGTCAGAATGATCGATCAGGGTTCCAGCGAAATGAACATTATCGTAGGCGTCGAGACGAAGGATTTCGAGACTGCGATAAGGGCGATTTACGACAAATTTGTCGGAAAGGTGTAGGAAAACATGGGTGTATTCAGTAAATTTGTTCCCGATATGAACAAGAAGGAAGTTGGGAAAATATCGAAACTTGCGGATAAGGTGCTTGCGCTCGATGAGGAGATGCAGGCCCTTACAGACGACGAGCTGCGGGCGAAGACGGCCGAATTCAAAGCGCGCGTTGCTGCCAAGGAAGACACGGACGAGGCTCTCGACGAGATTCTCCCTGAGGCGTTTGCCGTGGCGAGAGAAGGTGCGTGGCGCTCACTTGGCATGAAACATTTTCCGGTGCAGGTCATCGGCGGTATCGCCCTTCATCAGGGTCGCATCTCCGAGATGAAGACCGGTGAAGGAAAGACCCTCGTGGCGACCTTGCCGGCATACCTCAACGCACTTTCGGAAAAAGGCGTGCACGTCGTTACCGTCAATGATTACTTGGCAAAGCGTGATATGGAGTGGATGGGCAAGCTCTACACCTTCCTCGGTCTCACGGTCGGCTGCGTCGTTCACGGCATCACCAGCGGGGAGCGCAAAGCCGCTTACGAGGCGGACATCACCTACGGCACGAACAACGAATTCGGTTTCGACTACCTTCGCGACAACATGGTCATTTACAAAGAGGAGCTCATGCAGCGGCCGCTCAACTATGCTATCGTCGATGAGGTTGACTCGATTCTCATTGATGAGGCAAGGACTCCCTTGATAATTTCAGGGCAGGGCGACAAATCGACCGATCTCTACCAGAAGGCGGACAAATTTGTGCGGGGGCTCAAGGGCGTCGAGAAGGGCGAATCCGAGAGGCAGATGTTCGGCGCCGGCGGACTCGATATCGAAAAAGAGGAGCAATACGATTTCATATTTGACGAGAAAAATCGCTCTATCAATTTGACTGAAAGCGGAAGTGCTGCGGCCGAAAAATACTTCGGTGTGGACAACTTTTCCGACCCCGAAAACATGGAGCTTTCCCATCACGTCAATCAGGCTCTCAAGGCCGAAAACACCATGAAGCTGGATGTTGACTATGTCGTTCGCGACGGAGAAATCATCATCGTTGACGAATTCACCGGACGTTTGATGTTCGGTCGTCGTTACAGCGAAGGTCTTCATCAGGCGATAGAGGCGAAGGAAGGTCTCAAGGTCAATCAGGAATCGAAAACGCTCGCGACCATTACCATACAGAATTACTTCCGAATGTACAACAAGCTCGCGGGCATGACGGGTACGGCGAAGACTGAAGAGGACGAGTTTCGAGACATCTACAATATGGACGTCGTGGTCATTCCTACGAACAGGGACATCGTCAGAGAAGATTTTGACGATGTGATTTTCTCGACCGAGAATGGCAAGTTTGACGCCATCGTTGAGGATATTGCTAGCACGCACGGGTCGGGGCAGCCGATTCTCGTCGGCACGATTTCGATTGAAAAGTCCGAGCTGATCAGTGCGAAGCTGAAGAAACGTGGTATCAAACACAATATCCTGAACGCGAAACATCACGAGAAGGAAGCCGAGATTGTTTCCGAGGCAGGGCGCCTCGATACGGTAACGATAGCGACGAATATGGCCGGTAGAGGAACGGATATCATTCTCGGCGGCAATCCCGAGTTTGAGGCGAAGACGGACCTTCGAAAAGAGGGTTATAGCGAGCAGATTATTTCGGACGCTGCGAGTTTCATTCCGCTTGAGACCGATGAGGAAAAAGAAGCGAGAGCGAAGTTCACTTCATATATTGAAAAATACAAGGCAGAGCGGGCGGTTGAGCAGCAGAAGGTTCTTGAGCTCGGCGGACTCTATATCATAGGTACGGAGAGGCACGAATCAAGGCGTATAGACAATCAGCTTCGTGGTCGTGCCGGTCGTCAGGGAGACCCTGGATCGACGCGGTTCTTCATCTCTATGGAAGATGAGCTGCTTCGTCTTTTCGGCGGAGAGAGAATGCAGGCAATCGTCGGCAGGCTCGGCGTCGATGAGGATCAGCCAATAGAGGCGTCGATGCTCTCAAAGTCGATTGAAAATGCACAGAAGAAGGTTGAAGGCCGCAACTTCTCAATCAGAAAATACGTCCTCCAGTATGACAATGTCATGAACAAACAGAGAGAGGTCATCTACGGCGAGCGCAAGAAGGTGCTCTTCGGTGAGGACATGAAGGAAAACGTTCTTTCAATGGCTGAGGACCTCGTTTCAGAAGCTGTTGACAACGCGGTCATGGGCCTGAAATTCTCTGAAGAATGGGATTATGCCCGCCTCGATTTTGACCTCAAGCAAATCAGTCGGGACTATAAGGGTCTGGATCTTTCCGACGAAGACAAGCCGAACCTGTCTCCTGATGAGCTGAAGGATATCGCAATCGAAAAGTTCTTCGCTCTTTATGAGGCTAAGGAAGA
Source organism: Eubacteriales Family XIII. Incertae Sedis bacterium (assembly GCA_031261345.1). Lineage (GTDB taxonomy): Bacteria > Bacillota > Clostridia > Peptostreptococcales > Anaerovoracaceae > JAISKC01. Next base: position 27,559 of record JAISKC010000059.1, read on the forward strand.
GGAGATTGGCGCGGAGCAGATGAGGGAACTCGAGCGTATGATACTTCTCAGGGTCATCGACAACAAGTGGATGGATCACATCGATGCTATGGATCAGCTGAAACACGGTATCGGGCTTCGCTCAATCGGTCAGCAAGACCCTGCGGCGGCGTATGCACACGAGGGCTTCGACATGTTTGAACTTCTCACGGAGTCCATCAAGGAAGACACGGTCAAGTTCTGCTACAACGTTACGCTCGAGACGAAGAGCGAGAGAAAGCAGGTCATAAGCGGCGGAGTTGAGCTGAAGGCTGAGGAGGCCGATGCCCTCAGCGAGGCTGCCGAGCAGAGGCAAGCCCATGCGGCACTCAGCGGCGACTTGCCAGCTGAGGCGACAAAGGAAAGCCGCGCAGAAAAGTCCGCACCCGTCGTCAGGACCGAGGCAAAGGTGGGCAGAAACGACCCCTGCCCCTGCGGAAGCGGAAAAAAATACAAAAACTGCTGTGGAAAAAATGAGTAAGATATGTTAAATTAGTATTCGCGTGCCGAATGAAAACCGTTACGCGAATACAACAAAAGTGTGGAGGAGTCGCCTAGTCCGGCTTATGGCGCTCGCCTGGAAAGCGGGTAAGGGATGAAACCCTTCGAGAGTTCGAATCTCTCCTCCTCCGCCATAATTTGTCCGAAAACCGTTGATTTTCAGCGGTTTTCGTGCATTTGCAGATAAAAATATCACCGTTCACACACATGGGACTGTATAATAGATTTATGGAAAATAACATTCAGAAAATCACAAACGAAATAGTTCTCTATCAGCCCGATGCGGCAGTTCATCTTGAAGTAATGATTGGTGACGATACTGTTAGTAAAGTACAGAGAATGATAAAGTGGACAACCGATTGAATTTTTCGCAGGAGTGTACACGCTAGAAAACCTCCCGTTCCTAATATATCACGAGTATAATATATATAAAGAGAATGTTAGAGAAATTGGAATTTTGAGGGAAATTATGGCAAACTTAAAATTTGATGAATGTTTTTTGAAAAATACGCAGAAGACTATAACTGTGAATAATTTATTGCACATTCATGATACAAATATTCAGTTGTACTTTTCGGTTTATAGTGACGATTGCTATTGTCCAGTGTGTTTTCAAGCAAAGTTGTCTTTTGTCGCAAATGCCAAAACTCCACATTTCAGGTCAATCAATAAACATCTTGAATCATGTGAATATAACTTTAAGGCAACAACAAAAAAACAAGCTGAAGACTTTTATTCCGATACAAATAATCGTGAAACCATTAATAGAATGTTAAGATCTTGCATTGATTCTCTGTACCAAAAAACATACACAGACAAAACGGAAGAAACACGTAAATCCGTTAATTCACACAGTTCCTCACCGTTTATCGTTCTAATTAACAGCAATAAACGAAGATTCAGAAAAAAGAGAATTACGGCGGTATTTCACGATGAAGACTACAATATTAAAATGATATTTTATGGCAAGGTTCTGATTAAGTGGGAAAAAGATGACACCGATTGGTTTTTGATTATTAAGAATAATGCACAGGAATGCGTTTGCAAAATAAAAGTAACGGGGAAGGTATATTATTATATTGATGATAGAATGAAGTTTTCTGGCTTGAAGGCTGGCAAAGTTGCATTTATCGCAGAAATGAAGGAATATAAGGGATGCAATTCAAGCTACATCAGAAGATCCTCAGATTTAATGATCAATTTGGAGGATATTGTTGATGATTGTATAGGAGATATGAGTTTATGACAGTAGAATCGCTTAATGATTTGCTCATTGCGGAAGCGACGGAATACGAATTCAAATCTGAACTTGAAGTAAAGAAGCCGAAGAGTTGGCTGAAGACTGTAAGTGCATTTGCGAATGGTTTGGGTGGCAGCTTTTTCATCGGTGTCGAGGATGATGGGGCTCCTGTTGGACTCGCTGATATCAAGGAAACATCCGATCAAATCAGTAGGCTCATAAAAGAGCGTATCACTCCATTGCCGGAATTTAATCTAAAGGCTTATCGCTTGGAAGATGGCAAGGAAATTCTGGTTCTGCAAATACCACATGGTGAAATCCCGCCATACTACTATGTTGCAGATGGCACCACGACTGCATTCGTTAGAGTCGGCAATGAGAGCAATCCGACATCGCCGCAACGCCTGAACGAACTTGTGATGCGTGGCAAGAACCTAACATTTGATTCTTTGCCCACTGAGTACAAATTAAGCGATCTGACATTCACCGTTTTTGAATCGTCCTTCAAGAGAATAAGAAAGATTGCTCTTACCGAAAAAGACTATATCTCTTTCGGGCTGTGCAAGCCTGACGGAACATTAACCTATGCGGGACTGATGTTTTCTGACGAATGTCCACTTTTACAATCGAGGGTATTTTGTACTCATTGGGATGGGCTTGACAAGAGTGGCGGCGTAGATGATGCCGTTGACGATAAGGAATTCGAAAACGATTTGATATCGCAGCTTGTGAGTAGCCACGAGTTTATTAAGATGAATTCCAAGGTGAGATGGAAAAAGATGTCCGACCATAGAGTCAACAAGCCGGACTACGCTGACAGGGCAGTTTTCGAAGCTCTCGCCAACGGCCTGATGCATCGCGATTATACAGTAATTGGGAGCGAGGTTCATGTTGACATGTTCGACGATCGTCTTGAGATTTACTCGCCCGGCGGCATGCCTGACGGAACATTGATTCAAGAACGCAATGTTGAAGAAGTGCCATCAACAAGGCGCAACCCCATCATAGCCGAAATTTTCCATCGGCTGGACTTCATAGAACGGCGAGGTAGCGGTCTCAAAAAGATTAGGAACGAAACCGTCAACCTTTATGGCTATACAGAGGCCTTCGCCCCGGAATTCAAATCGACACGCACAGCATTTCATGTCATTTTGAAGAATATGAATTACGATTCAGCGATGTCCAGAGACTTGCATGGTGACTTGGATGGAGTGACCATGCAAGTCACCATGCAAGATGAACGCATGGCATCACTCTTGGAATACTGTTCCGTACCACGGACAAGAGAAGAAATGCAACAACACGTTGACATGGCAAACAGAGACCATTTCCGCAAGAGTATTTTGAAACCTTTACTTGAGTCGGGCAAATTGAAGATGACTATTCCCGACAAGCCAAACAGCAGTAACCAGAAATACGTTCGAGCATAATCTAATCAAAGTGGCTGCCGATATATCTGATGTGAATGTGGATGTATCGAAAATTTCCGATGAAACGTGGGAAAAGTTTATCGGAGGACTTGACGTAAGTTTCAAGGGCAATACAAGCGAACTCGCTTTTGAAGAAGATAATTTTGACGATTTCCTCAAGAATCTTGATGAGTTAGAACTTGTACACCCTCTTGTCGAACATTCGTGGGGGCAGCGCGTCGTGCGTTTTTATGACCCTGACGGTCATATCATTGAAGTTGGCGA
>JAISKC010000065.1 GCA_031261345.1 Eubacteriales Family XIII. Incertae Sedis bacterium
AGACTTCCTTCAGATTCCACCTCGCGATGGACACCCTTGTCCTCTGCTAACAGTTCCTACTGCCAAGCCTGTAACGGACTTTCACCGTCAAGTCATCGCCCATGCCGAGCACACAAGAAAAACCGACCTCGTTTAAAGTCGGTTCAATGGTATATTCGGACTATAACCGTTGAGTAGGCAAACTGCAGATTTCTCTACTCTGCATGCTTCAATCAGTGAGGATGAACTTTACAGTTCCGAAACTACCCATGCCTTCGCGTATGTAGTTGCTCATTGCTTAGCCCTCATTATTTCACCTTTATTTAGTTCGAAGTCGCATCGACCAACCATTATTCAAATAGTGGATTGAGGATTTGATCTTCAAAAGTTAATGCACCTTCCAAAAAATGTGCGACAGCTCCAAATAGCGTACAAAAATTGTACTTATTTTCAAAGTCCGGTAGTTCTTTTGCCAACTCAATAACCTTTTCGAGTGAAGAAACTGACATTGCGACTTCCATACTATCTACTCTGTTTTCTGCAACTTCAGCAAAAGCAGCAGTTAGATATGCCGAAAGTAAGCATTCATATGGATTATCAGAGTTAAAAGCATTTATTGACTTTAACATTGCATTAAATAAAGTGCCGAGATTGTTCTCATATTTAAATATTATCGTGTCCTGATTTGGGTCTGATGGATCACAATATGTTACGAAGTCGCGGACTGGAATAAGCGACTCTTGTGGTAATGATGTGCTTTCTAAATATTTTTTTGCAATATTACCTGTCGTAAAAACTGCACCATTTGTAAGCATCCCAATCCCATTCATTTGGCCATTATTGTAAGCGTCCTTTAAGCTGTCTATTAACATTCCTATATCCTCCTATTTCTTCTTCTGATAATCTATGATTATCCTGCCAAGGCTCGTAAAATCCTATCAAGGGCAAGATGCGCTTTTGCAATTTTCAAATCATTTTTCGCACAAATTAGGGAATTTTCGCTCGATATATATCTATAATTATCACTAGCTGTACTATTCTCTTTTTCAATAATATCTAATTCTTCCTTTATATTTTCGTACATTCCATAATTGATTTTGGGTGAATTTGGATTATTAAAAAATTCACTATTTTTATTGATATACTGGTCTATTCTTACACTTATTTCGTCTATAGTAGCCATATTGCTACCTCCTTTTTGTCCTATTTTTTATCGAATACTCCGATGAGGTACTGCAAATTGCCGCTATATTCTTTCAATTGTCCATTGACGTAAATACCGTACTGCGCAGCTTTAAAATCATCACGCAATTCCACCAACCCATAACTTACTTTTTTTGCTTTCAATACTGCCATGTTCTTTTCCTCCTGCTTACAACCGAATAGTATCAAATATTATATCTTTTGATGGTCGATTTTCAGTTTGAAATATTTTCTCACCTAGCTATAATGTATACTGAAAATCTTGATTATATAGAATATATATCTTTATATTCCCATAGTCAAGCACTATATATAGACAGCAATTCCCTATAATTTGATTACCAAAGGCTACAATGATATATGACTGGAGGAAGTTGGTTTGGATTATTTTGAATTATTTTATGAACGATTATCGACGTTGCGCATACAAAAAGGTGTTTCAGCACGCGATATGAGTCTGTCACTTGGACAAAGTGAAAGCTATGTTAATAAAATTGAAAACAAACGCACTATGCCATCAATGCAAGGTTTCTTTTACATTTGCGAATATCTGGATATTTCACCAAAAGAATTTTTCGATTATGATGTTGTTGTTCCCCACGGAAGACAAGAACTGCTAGATGCCGTGCAGTCACTTACGCCAACTCAGCTCGACCATCTTATGCTAATCGTGCAGGACATCGCGGAAAAGTAAATCACATATTTTCCATCCCCTCTACCAAACGGCATTGACCTTAACTAATTCCTCGCATTTTCTGCAAATAATATTCATTACAATGCTCCTTAGGATACTCTCATCAAAGCATCCAAAATACGCAAATATCACAGGTTTTGGACGCTTTAATTATATAATCATTCTTAGTCAAATACAAGTCGGGAAGTGAAAGAATGCCGAATAACGTTGGGATATGCAACCTTCATACTCCCACAATTCCATATTTCTATTAATTGTTTACCGGTCCAAAATGCATATAAAATTCGTGTTTTGGACCGATAAGCATTTGCCATAGTGAACGAAACCTTATAGTTTTGCAGTTCGATCATCAAGCATATTAGTCTCGCAGAATGCTCCAGAAAATGATATTATCTCTGTGTATATTTTTATTTGCAAGAATTTATCATTGGGAGGTATATTTTGACTGAACTTAATGAAACAAAAAAACACGCAAATCCAGGTCCGCTTGGGCTTCTGGGGTTTGGAATGACGACGCTTCTGTTGAACCTGCACAACTCCGGCATCATCGAGCTATCGATTGTAATAGTGGCAATGGGATTTGCTCTTGGCGGAGCAGCGCAAATCATCGCAGGTATTTTCGAGTTCAAGTTCGGAAACACATTTGGCGGCACCGCTTTTGTCGCCTACGGATTTTTCTGGTGGTCGCTCATCATCATTTGGACCAATCCAACCGACGCAATAGCGGACGGCGATCATGTGTCGGTCGCATTTTACCTTCTTCTCTGGGGCATATTCACGCTGTTTATGTTCATCGCCACATTGAAGCACAACAGGGCAACTCAGGTTGTATTCGGCACGCTGACATTGCTGTTCCTGCTTCTTTCATTAGGTGATTTTCTTGAGAACGAAACGATTACGGTTGTTGCTGGCATCGTAGGAATCATCTGCGGAGCTTCCGCAATATACAACGCGATGGGGCAAATCATCAACGCTGAATACGGCAAAGATATAATGCCTCTTGGGTGATGAAGCGAATCCTTCTATTAATAGCTGGTTTTGCCTTGCTCGGGGTCGGGGCTATCGGTGTCTTCATTCCGGTGCTTCCGACTACGCCGTTTGTCTTGGCCTCCGCTGGGTGTTTCAGCGTCTCGAGTCCACGGATATATGCTTGGTTGGAGCATAGCCCTTTTTTCGGCGATTATATAAACGGCATCAAAAACAGACAACCCATCAGCACCAAAGCCCGTGTACAGGGCATCGTTTCACTCTGGGTTTTGCTTACCGTCTCCGCCCTAATCATACAGAAACCTGCAATGTATATAGTCTTCGCAATCATAGGCGCATGCGTAACAATCCACTTACTAACAATCCGCCGCCCAAAACGCCCAAACTAGACAAAATTTTGAGATTAGATGTCAAATTCTTTTCAGACATAATGAGCTCTATATGATATACTGCTCGCTATGAAGAAAAACAAGGCCGAAGTGCTAATACCCGCAAACCTAGACAATTCACCTGAACAGCACGAGATTGATGCCGCTTTGATTTTGGCAAATCACTATAATACCGTGGTAGAATTTCTAAGACCAATAGATGATTACCTGATAAAAACACCTGATATTCGTATGACAGACCGAATGTGGGAAATGAAAAGTCCGGTAGGTAATTCGAAAAACACAGTAAGCCACCAAATAAAGCGTGCAGTCAAGCAGTCTGTCAATATAGTTTTCGACGGTCGTCGATCATCAATTCAGGACAGCGTTTTGGAAAAGGAATTGAAACGAGAAGCAGGGAAGCATCCATCGATACGGAAAATTATTTTTATCGATAAAGAGAAAAACGTGGTTGAAATCATTTGGAAATAGTGATACCTTATAGATGTAGGAAGACCGGGCAGTGTCGTATGCACAGTCAAAGGAGTATCCTACATATGAAAATATTGCACTCGGGAGCACACTTTTTGCCTCCGAGTGTTTTTTATTTTTCATTGTGGCGTCGGCAAAAGTTGAATCGGATCCGTTCCGGTGTTATCATCGTTGAATGAGTAATGAAAGAAAAGATTTTCATATTGTGCTTGTTGAGCCGGAGATACCTCCCAATACTGGGAATATCGCTCGGACCTGCGCGGCGACGGGGACGTATTTGCACCTTGTGCGCCCGCTTGGTTTTGATATTGACGACCGCACGGTCAGGCGTGCGGGGCTCGACTATTGGCCGTTTGTGAAACTGACCGTACACGACAGCCTCGCGGAGTTTTTGTCGGATTTCAGGGACGCCCCGATGTATTTTGTTTCGACCAAGGGAAGGCACAGCTACACGGATTTTGAGTATGAGGAGGGTGCGATGTTTCTATTCGGGCGGGAGACGCGCGGCCTGCCAAGGGAACTTCTCGCCACGCACGAAGACCGCTCGATTCGCATACCTATGCTACCCGACGAGCATCTACGCTCGCTCAATCTCGCAAACTCAGCAAACATTGTCCTGTTCGAGGCCCTACGCCAACAAAACTTCCCCGGCCTGGGGTAGCTTGACTTGGCTCATTTTTCCCAGGCGGCGGCTACTGCTTCTGCTATTGTTTTTGCTACTCCATCTTTGAAGGCGGGAGGTAGGACGTAGTCTTCCTTTAACTCTTCATCTTTGACTATGCCAGCGAGTGCGTAGGCGGCGGCTACTTTCATTTTTTCGGTAATGTCGGTTGCGCCTGCGTCGAGGGCTCCTCTGAATATGCCGGGGAAAACGAGGACGTTGTTTATCTGATTTGGGAAGTCGCTTCTGCCTGTGCCTATGACTCTGGCACCGGCTTCTGCCGCTATGTCCGGCATGATTTCCGGCTCTGGATTTGACATCGCGAAGATGACCGGATCCTCGTTCATGGTTTCAACGTCTTCCTTCGTGAGAACTCCAGGGCCGCTGACTCCTATGAAAAGGTCTCTTTTTCGGACGGCGTCAGAGAGAGAACCCGATATGTTGTCCTTGTTTGTTATGCGGAGTAATTCGAGTTTGTCGGCACCGAATTCTGAAAATCTTTCCATGCTGATGATGCCCTTGCTGTCGCATATGACGATGTCATTGATTCCTAGGTTGAGCAACATACGGGCGACCGCTGTTCCGGCGGCACCAGCACCGCTGACTGCTACCTTCACATCCTTCAAAGGACGGCCGAGCAGCTTAAAAGCGTTTATGACAGCAGCGCTCACAACCACGGCGGTACCGTGCTGGTCGTCATGAAATACCGGAATATCTAAGATTTCCTTTAGGCGGCGCTCAACTTCAAAACATCTCGGCGCACTGATATCCTCAAGATTGATTCCACCAAAAGTCGGGGCAATTCTCACGACCGTCTCGATTATCTCCTCGGTATCCTGAGTGTCCAAGCAAATCGGGAAAGCATCGATTCCTCCGAATTCCTTGAAGAGCACAGCCTTCCCCTCCATCACCGGAATCGATGCAAGGCCCCCTATATTACCGAGGCCCAAAACCGCCGAACCGTCGCTCACCACCGCAACAGTGTTCGCCTTTATCGTATATTTGTAAGCGTCAGCAGGGTTTTTCGCAATCTCCGTACAAGGTTGAGCGACCCCGGGCGTGTACGCCATCGAAAGATCGTCCTTGTTTTTGACGGGGACCTTGCTCGTAACCTCGAGCTTTCCCTTGTGTTCCTCATGCATCTTTAGCGACTCGGCGTAGTAATCCATAATATCCTTCTCCCTATTTTTTCCACGAACTCTTAAGCCCGACTATCTGATTGAACACCTTGGGTCCAGCCTTCACCCCAGCCTTTACTCCAGCATTCACCCCAGCCTTTACCTCATCATTCACCCCAGCCGTCCCCTCATCATTCAACACGCTATCAGCAACATAATACCCGTGCCTGAAAAATTGGAAACTCTCGCCAGGTGCGGCATCGGCCACAAGCGGTTCGGCAAAACACTGCTTCACAGTCACCGACTGCGGATTGAGCACCTGCTCACCCTCTTCATTTTCAATCATCAAACTTTCGTATTCTCTAACAGTGATTTCCACCGCAGTCTTCGCAGAAACCCAGTGCACAGTCCCCTTCACCTTGCGGCCAGAAAATCCCGAACCGCTCTTAGTTTCAGGATCGTATGTGCAAACGAGTTCCTTAATTGAACCATCGTCATTCTTCCGGACTTCCTTGCAAGTCAAGAAATACGCACCCTTGAAGCGCACCTCATTTCCGGGGAAGAGTCTGAAATACTTCTTAACGGGCTCCTCCATGAAATCCGCGCCGTCGATATAAAGTTCGCGGCCAAACGGCACCAAGCGCTCGCCCCACTCCGGCATTTCGCGGCTGTTCTCCATAGCCATTTCTTCCGTCAAATCCTCGGGATAATTCTCAATCACAATCTTGATCGGATCAAAAACAACGTTGCGGCTCTGGACTTTCACCTTCAAATCCTCGCGAACGAGATGCTCCAAAAAGTCCGCATCAACCAAACTGTTCGCCTTTGCCACGCCTATCTTCTCGCAAAATTCTCTGATGGATTCCGGTGTGTAACCGCGGCGCCGAAGCCCTGCAATAGTCGGCATCCTCGGATCGTCCCAACCATCAACATTACCGTTATCGACAAGCTCCTTCAGAAGCCGTTTGCTCATGATTGTCCCCGTCAAGCCGAGCCTCGCAAACTCAATCTGCCGCGGCGGCATTTCCCAATCGGTATTTGCGAGTACCCAGTCATAGAGCGGGCGGTGGTCCTCAAACTCGAGGGTGCAAAGCGAGTGGGTGATCCCCTCAATTGCGTCCTCGAGCGGGTGGGCAAAATCGTACATCGGATAGATTGCCCACTCATCGCCAGTCCGATGATGGCTCGCGTGGGATATCCTGTAGATGACGGGATCCCTCAAATTTATGTTCGGCGCCGACATATCTATCTTGGCGCGAAGCACCTTCGAGCCGTCCTCGTGAAGGCCACTGCGCATCTCAGAAAAAAGCTGAAGACTCTCCTCGGCCGGCCTGTCTCTATATGGGCTATCCGAGCCGGACACCTTCAGCGTCCCCCGCGTCTCCCGTATCTCATCGGCCGAAAGATCATCGACATAGGCGAGCCCCTTTGTGATCAGTGTAACGGCGCACGAATACATCTTTTCAAAATAATCGGAAGCGTAGCGAAGCTCGTCCCACTCAAAGCCGAGCCAGCGGACATCTTCCTCTATCGACTCAACGTATTCGGTATCTTCCTTGACCGGATTGGTGTCGTCAAACCGAAGATTGCACTTGCCGCCGTATTTCTCAGCGGTCGTGAAACTCAGACATATCGCCTTCGCATGCCCGATGTGCAGATAGCCGTTGGGCTCGGGCGGAAACCTCGTATAGATGGGCTTGCCGGAAAACCGCCCCTCGGCAATATCCTCATCGATAAAATTCTCAATAAAATTCCGGACTTCACGCCCTTCCGTTACTGTTACTGCCACTTCTTCTTCTATATTCTTTTCCTCAGCCAAAATATCTCCTAAATCACTTCCAATATTGCGATAAATTCTTCTATTGAAGTATAACACCCAAGGCCGCTTTTGAAAACTCGCAGGCGGCTCTCGGACGCAACTTTCACACGCAAACTCGCACGCGAAACGGGAACTTGAATAATAATATCCCGCATGAGATAATTTGTTATTGCCTCGCGTGCACGGGCACCGAGTTTTTGAGGAGACAGCACATGAACAAAATCAATCACACCCTGTTGACCGACTTTTATGAACTGACGATGTCCAACGGCTATTTTGAGGCCGGAATCGCGAACGACATAGCCTATTTCGATTTGTTCTTCAGGAAAATCCCCGACGGCGGCGGGTTCGCTATCATGGCGGGGCTCGAGCAGGCGATAGACTACCTCGAAAGCCTCGAATTCGAGGAGGAAGATATAGACTTTCTTCGCACGAAAGATGGTTTTTCGGAGGACTTCCTCGCGTTTCTGAAGGATTTTAAATTCACCTGCGACGTCTGGGCCGTTCCGGAGGGCACGCCGATTTTTCCCAGCGAGCCGATTCTCTCGGTCAGGGGCCCGCTCATTCAGGCGCAGTTTGTCGAGACGATGCTTCTGCTCATCATCAACCACCAGAGCCTCATAGCAACGAAGGCGAACAGAATTGTCAGGGCGGCGAAGGGCCGCGGAGTAATGGAATTCGGGACCAGACGTGCGCACGGGACGGCGGCGGCGGTTCTGGGGGCGAGGGCCGCATACATCGGCGGCTGCATCGGCACAGCTTGCACGGTCTGCGAACGGGATTACGGGATCAATGCACTCGGCACTATGGCTCACAGCTGGGTTCAGGTTTTCCCGACGGAGTATGAGGCGTTTTTGGCCTACGCGAAGAGCTATCCGAACAACTGCACACTGCTCGTTGACACATATAATGTACTGAAATCGGGCATTCCGAACGCTATCAAGATTTTCAAGGAGATGAAGCCGGCCAACATGGGGATAAGAATCGACAGCGGCGACATTGCCTATCTCACGAAACAGGCGCGGAAAATGCTCGACGAAGCGGGGCTCAAAGACTGCAAAATTGTCATTTCAAACTCGCTCGACGAGTGGCTCATCAGAGACATTCTGCTTCAGGGTGCGCCGATAGATTCGTTCGGCGTCGGCGAGAGGCTCATCACTGCATCGTCCGACCCCGTTTTCGGCGGCGTTTACAAACTCTCGGGAATCGAGACCGGCGGAGTCTTCACCCCGAAGATGAAAATCAGCGAAAATGTCGAGAAAATCACAAATCCCGGGCACAAGAACGTCTACCGTCTGATCGACAAAAATTCGGGTAGGGCCATCGCGGACGTGATAACACTCGCTGATGAAGCGGAACCAAGCGGGGACGATTATACGATTTTCAACCCATCGTATACATGGAAGAGAAAGAAGCTCTCGAACTTCACAGCACACGGTCTCAGGAAGCGGATTTTCGAAAACGGTGTCCTCGTTTACAAACCCCCGAAGGTGGACGAAATCCGCGCCTATTGCCTCGCGCAGGTAGATACGCTCTGGGACGAGCTTCTCAGATTTGAGAACCCGCAGGAATATTACGTGGACCTCTCGCAGGAGCTCTGGGGGCTTCGCTCGAAACTGATTGAGCAACACAGCGAGGAAGTTTGATATAATATGGTATAATTTTTGCAGTTTATTTGAACAGTTTATTTGAACTGATGTGGAGGGGCGTATGAAAAAGTCTGATATTACGGTAACTAAAAATCCAAATCCCGGTGTGAAGCCGGATCCGAGCACGCTTAGGTTCGGCGAGGTGTTCACGGATCACATGTTCATCATGGATTACAAAACGGGCAAGGGTTGGTATGACCCGAGAATTATCCCATATGGCCCAATCGCTCTGGATCCCGCGGCGGCGGTTCTTCATTACGCACAGGAAATGTTCGAGGGGCTCAAGACCTACATCACGGATGACGGCGACGTCCAGCTTTTCCGTCCGGACATGAACGCGAAGAGGACAAATCGTACAAACGACAGACTTTGCATCCCTGAGATTGACGAGGATTTTTACGTCGAGGCTATCAAGGCGCTCGTCGAGGTTGACAAGGATTGGGTGCCGAGTGCGCCCGACACCGCGCTCTACATCAGGCCGTACATCATTGCGTCGGAGCCGTTCCTCGGCGTCAGGCCTTCCGATGAATACAAATTTATAGTAATTCTCTCGCCGGTCGGCCCCTACTATGCCGAGGGTCTCGCGCCCACGAAGATTTTCGTCGAGGACGAATACGTGCGAGCTGTGCAGGGCGGCACGGGCTTCGCGAAGATCGGCGGAAACTACGCGGCCGGACTGAAATCGCAGGAAAAGGCCCACGCCAATGGATTTTCGCAAGTGCTCTGGCTCGACGGAAAAGAAGGGAAATACGTCGAGGAAATCGGCACATCGAACGCGTTCTTCGTCGTCGATAACGAGGTTTGGACAGCGCCGCTCGAGGGCACAATCCTGCCTGGCATCACGCGCGATAGCGTCATCACCATCCTCACCGATTGGGGTATCGCTATCAAGCAAAAGAGATTTACCATAGAAGAAATTTTTGAGCTTTACCTCGAAAACAGACTTCAAGAGGTCTTCGCTTCGGGCACTGCGGCGGTCATTTCTCCCGTCGGCGAGATGCGTTGGAAGGACAAGGACATCGTTATAAACGACAATGAAATCGGCTCGCTTTCGCAGCGTCTATACGACACGATCACAGGAATTCAAAGCGGAAAACTGCCGGACGAACACGGCTGGATAGTGAAACTATAAATTGTCATTGCGAGACTGGGGATTGTAATTGTGAAGCTATAGATTGTCATTGCGAGCGTAGCGTGGCAATCAAAAATGTAGCATTTTGGCCGAAGTAAAACGGCAATATGGAGGAGACTATGAAACATACAATATCGGCGTTGGTAGACAACAAAGCGGGCGTGCTCGCGCGCATCTCCGGCCTCTTCGCACGCAGAGGCTTCAACATCGACTCACTCGCAGTCGGCACTTCAGGCGACCCCGAAGTCTCGCGCGTCTGCATCATAGTAGACGGAGACGACTACGTAGCGGAGCAAGTAACCCGCCAACTCGACAAACTCATCAACGTCCGCAAAGTCAAAGTCCTCGACGAAAAGAGTCTCACCAGCCGCGAGCTCGTGCTCGTCAAAGTCAACGTCGGCGTCAGCAAGCGCAGCGAAATCATCGACATAGCCCGCATCATGAGCGCCGATATAGTGGATATCTCACACGACACGCTGACCCTCGAATTCTCCGGCAAGACAGAAAAAGTAGATCAGCTAATTGACCTACTTTCGAAATACGACATCTTGGAAGTAACAAGAACCGGCACGATAGCCCTACAAAAAGGCCAAGCCACCATCCACGACCCCTATGAGTAGAATGGGAAATCTCTAAGATTTCCGTTTTTCCTTTCATAATCGAAAGCGTCTGCAAGATGAAGTGGATTCATTGACCATATGGCGAGGGATTCATCTTCCATCAAAGCATACAACTCACTTTCAAGAAGAAGCCTCATTATTTCCGTGTCTTGTATCCCAGTACGCAATATTACCTCACGAGCCAACAGCTCGGTGGCCGTCTCTAATCTTTTTTCAAAACTACGCTCAATCATTACTGTCACCTTACCAAATATGATTCGATAAACTTAAGTTGTCCAAGAATACGTTCTGTTTTGAAAACAATCTGTCTTGCGAAGATTTCCGGTTTCAATTGCTTTATCAATTCGGACTTCACATATACAGTCGGATTCGACACATACATATTGACTATGTCTCTCACATTTTCATCAGCAGTATTTCCTGAAACCAAATCGAATGTATCGTCAGCGATTTCTGCGATGCGATTTTGCACAACATAATCAAACCATTCCTCCGAAGCAGAATCGAATACTTTCACTTCATACAACTTCTTCATTTCATCAATATCAATATCATAGACAGATACTGTGGGAACGCCTTCTTGAAAACGTGATTTTCTCTTTGCAAATAGATCAGCATGATTGCGGTCTTCTGAGGTATAGAAGCCACGTCCAAAATCCATTCTTACCCGCGAACCTTCAAGATTTGGAGCACTGATTTCTTGATTACTACCGTGGTAAATCAGCATGAAAATGCCCCCCGTTGGCAACAATTACCTGACTTACATCACTAAGTAATTCGTCTTCTGGCAACATCATTTCGATATCCTTAAACTCTTCGAGAAAATCATATACACCATACCGACGAAAAAGTGCCGCAACTTCACGAGCAGTGTAGCCCGATGCAGATTTGTATAACAAAGCAACGCTCAATATGAACTTTGCTAGCGTTGAAAGCTGCACATCTTGATAAGTTATAACGTTATTCATTGTCACCACCATTTGGCAAAACTATATGGGTTTCTTAATCTAAAATATTCTTAACACTGCCGATACTGTTATCATCCACTTTCTTTTCTTATAGCACAAGTATAGCACACTTCGTGATTTTCTGGCAGATGCGCAATCTGCTTCAGATTCTCTTATGCTATCACGTACTTTGCAATATGCAGATTTTGCTTGTTGTTTTTTGTTTTATATCCCCAGAGCTTCTCTCAAAAATGCCTCGCTGTCGCCTAAGTCGTACTTCACTTCATCTTGATAATAATCAAGAATCACTTTTGCAACTGCGAAAACTTGCTCTGGCGTCGCATTCTTATCTTCGCCTACAATCTCATTCCATGCGTTTGTCCATACGTATGAATACATACTTGGATCACCCGAGGCAACAGGTTTTTCCTTGCTTGTTGGCCATGATTTTGGATCTAAATCACATAGCATAGAACCAAGTCTATCTAGTTTTGTCTGCTCATAGTATTCATCTAATATCCAAAACACTTGAAGATATGCATCACTGATATTTTTATTAGTAATATTATTTTCCATTTCTAATCCTCTCTCGACGTATTATTAATTCCGCCATTTTGTATAATGCCATCTCTAACTTCTACCCACAACTGCTTATTGTCATCAATAACTTTTCTATAAACTCTGCTCCCCTCAATTTTTGTATATAGGTAGTTCTTTTCATCCCTCGCTACTCCTAATAATAATTCCCTATTAGCTTTCGTGTTTTCCAAATGCCCCGGCCGCTTTGCCATAATATGCATAATTTACGAATCATCATTTGGGAACCTAACATTATTTTCTTTTTTGGAAATGGACTACCATAACCACCCACTAGCTGTACACTTTAGCAGGTGCTATCCTTTCATTTCTAACATATGGCACTTCGACCAAATCCGCAAGATCTCGCATTTCCTCAAATGGCTTCGCATAACATATCACTTTTTCCGGCTTTATATGCTTGCACATTTCGTTAAAACCTTTCATGAATAATCGTTTATAATCACTGCACCCCACCGTGGATAATGCGACTATAGAGCCTTCTTCTATCCCGTCAAACGCAAAATCGTAACTATGCTCATCACTCCAAACCACTGTTGGAATGACTGTCATTCCGTTGCGCTGCCAGTAATCAGCACACCATCTTGACCTAAAAGTGTTGAATATCTGTAATGCCACAGACATCGTGGTATATAGACTAAAATTTGGTGATAGTACTTGCTTGTATTGTTTTAGCTTTCCAATATAGTCTTTGGGATTCTTCCAAACCTCATCGAACTTATTATCAAACTCAAAGAAATGCACAGTTGCATCCTTTTCTTCATTCTCATCTTTTACTATATTACTGAACCTAATTAACTTTAGGTCGGTCAAATCTATTTTCTGTTTCCCAACCAAGGGCAAATCATATTTGCCATCCATCAAAAAATCGTTGTAAAAATACGGTTCCAACGTCCTTGTTGCCTGTTCCTGTTTCTCAATAGTCATATGAATCCCTTTCTGCTGATACAAGTGTTGTCATCTGAACCATATCACATATGCCCCAAAATAGATATGCTACGTTAATCATGTTTTTCATACATCAAGTCATTATCAACTCCTAGCAACCAGAAAAAAGTAGAGCATTGAAAAAGCAAAGACCGAAGCCTTTGCTTGTATTTTCGTTGGAGTGCTCCTTTGACGATCCGTGAAAAACGCCCGGCCTCTCCTACAAGTAATATATCACCACTACGTACGGATTTCAACAACTTTCTCATCTTTTGTGATCATGATCAATAGAGTAATTATACTCAAAGGGCTCACCAACCGATTTATTGTTTCTTTTTCTTGGTGCGGGATTTATTTGTATGTTGCTGTCAGGTTCCTTGATAATTTTTATTTGTCCATTGTTGTCTTGAGGTACAATTTTTTCACCAAATATGTGTTTGTAAACAGTAGCAGGGCCAGCCAGTTTCTTTGTCAATCCACTATCATTATATTCAATGCTCCTGATAAGCAAATTCTCAATCCGAAGACATTTATCATTTTCTTTATCACTGACAACGATATTCACCAAACACCGCTTCCAATTGTTCATTTCTCTGCCCGCGACAAATATATCATTTACTTTGAATCTTTCCTTTGATTTTCTTGTTGCAATACAGCTTTCTTCATGCTCAACAGCAGGATAATATTCCAATTCCAAAATCCTAAATACCTTATCGTTCACCTCGCAGATGGCACCCAATTACTTGGATACAGTTGAATCTATTTTGCTCATAGTTTCATGTTCCTTTCAATTCACCAATGCAACACTTTAACTTTTACATCATTATTTATCAAATCTGAGATAAAGACACGTACCTTTTTCTACAAAGACATTCTGGAGAAGCTTAATCGTAATTTTGAACCCACCTGCTGAAAAGTTTTCATCGTAGAGTCCACCACCATTGTTGCCAATAGAATCTATTATCTCCTCAGCCTCGGGTAGTTCCTCCGTAAATCCCAATTTACTAATTAATTCCGTATAAATATATTCAGTCTGGTTTATTCCATCAAAAGCCCCATCAGTAAAATCCTCTGCTTTTTCATATGTTTTTTCAGGATCCATGTCAATTATAGCTGTAATTAAGAGAAAGCAATCATCGCTGGCTTCAGCTGATATAACGCATTCTGCATAAGCAGGGAAATCCCCAATAATTTCATCGTATATCAAAGCAATATTTTCGAAGTCTTCTTTTCCTTTTCCACAAGAGCTCAAAGATACCACTAATACCAAAACTAGACACAACGATAATAGCCTCATTATGCTGAAGCTTTCAAATCTTGATTTGTCAACTATTGCAGTTAATTTATTTTTCATATTCCTTACCTATACCCTTTCTATGCTAGTTAATTCAATGCAAAATCCGTATCCATATCTGCCTTGAAACTCTTGCCAACTAGTAAGGTCGTTAATATTAGATGAGCCGTCTAATGTCGGAGTTGCTACAACCGTTCCAACAACTGCAACATTAGTACCCGTTCTCATCTCATTTACAACATCTGTACTTTCTGTGACAATACACATGATATGTGGATCAGATGATCCAAGCCGTGGATCATTAAAATCCACAGCGTACCATTCTGCGGAAATAATAGGGGCGTATATCCCATCTAATTCCCCAACATATTCTATTCTCTCGCCAATATAGTTTTCGGGCTCATCCATAATTTCATATATATAGTCAGCGGAAGCTACACCTGAAGAGGCACTCGGTGCTCCACAAGAACCCAACGAAATTATTAATGCTGGAACCAACAAAAGCGATAATAACCTACCAATACTAAATCTCCAGAGCTTATTATCTTTTACATTTTTTCTTTCTGTGGTCTCAATCAAATCTCCATCAGACAATACTGATATGCCACATGCTTCCATGCTATGTCCACCGACATCAATTTCACTAAGTCCCAACTTGTCAGCTATTGTTGTTTCTGTCAGCATACCTTTTTTATCTCCCTCCCTATTCGGAATACTATCCTTGTATAGTAGTTGGCACTCCTTTATCAAAACAGCTTGTGCATCATTTTCACGACCTGTGGTTATGTTGACTTGCCTTTGACTTCCCCCTTTAGGGGATCTACTGTATGCAATATAAAGATTTCCACCTACAAGCTCCTGCCCCTTCCCATTATTCGGGCCTTCACTGCTTTCATGAGAATGCGAATCCGAATCCGGCATTGAAGAATTTTCACCTCCCCCATATGCTTCTGTTGTTATTATTCGCAACCTTACAATTTCTTTGCCGTCTTTTTCTTTAACAATAATTTTTCCGACCAATTCCCTCGCAACCTCATCAACCGGTCTTCTGAAAAAGTCCTTATCTAACTTCTGTGAATTTCCACCCATGTTATCCCCCTCTCCCTGCAACACAGTTTTTTCCGCTATACATTGAATAATTTGATAGTGTAATTATAACCACTCAATTTATAATTGTCTACTATCATAGACAATATTGTCATTGAATTGTTTAGACTTATTCTATGGAATTGTCTACGATGATAGAACTTGATAATAATGCAATTGGGGTTGTAATAAGGGATTTACGGAAGAAAAAGGGGCTCTCTCAAGAAGTCTTGAGTGGGTTTGCTGTGATTGCTCGAAGCCACCTTGCCATGATTGAGACAGGTGATAAAATCCCAAATCTGATTACACTTTGGCGAATTGCTACGGCACTAGATTTGCATCCATATGAATTAATCAAGATGATTGAACAAGCCTCCGCGGAAAAATAGCATTCCCCACAAACGAATCTGCTTATATTACTGGGTGATGATACGTTACCTATTCAGCCTCTTCAATGTTGGCAATAACGATATCAAAGGAATATCGGCGGCTTTCGTGATTTTTTCTGCATCATATCGTGCTATAATAATGCAGAAAAGAAATTTTGTGGGGCAGAAGGTGCTTGGGCATGAAGACATCGGAAATTCGCTGAGATACTATTTCCCCATCATGAACAGGATGTCTGCGCTGGCACAGACCTTGCCGTTTTTGTAGGCCGTTGCGGTGCCTTTTCCGCCGCGGCTTTTGATTTTGTCTAGGGTAACTTCGAGCGTGAGCTCGTCCCCCGGGACTACCTTGTCACGGAAGCGGGCGTTGTCTATGCCGCCGAAATATGCTACTTTTCCTTGGTTTTCCGGTATTGAGAGGACTCCTACGGCGCCCGCTTGGGCGAGCGCTTCTATGATGAGCACTCCGGGCATGACCGGCTCAGAGGGGAAATGACCCTCGAAGTAATACTCGTCAGGCCGGACATGCTTGATGGCCACCACGCACTCGCCCGGGACGAGCTCTTTTATCTCGTCAATCAATAAGAAAGGGTCCCTGTGCGGGATGATTTCCATTATCTGCTCTCTGCTCAATTTCGTCATGCCGTTCTCCTATCCTATGCCTTATTCATACCTCTTGAAGACCACCGTGCCGTTGTGCCCGCCGAAGCCTAGGTTGTTCGAAAGGGTGTATTCCACAGAAACCTTACGAGCCCCCTCAGTTACATAGTCGAGGTCAAGCTCTTCATCAGCAACCTTGTAACCGATAGTCGGAGGCACAATCCCATCACGAATGGCCCCCACGCAGAAGACCGCCTCAATGCCTCCCGCCGCGCCGAGCATATGCCCCGTCATGGACTTGGTCGAGCTGACGGGAATGTCATACGCCGCCGCCCCGAACACTTCCTTGATTGCTCTCGTTTCGTAGAGATCGTTCAGCGGCGTGCTCGTGCCGTGAGCATTGATATACGAAATCTGCGACGGGCTGATTCCCGCCGACTCTATTGCCATTTTCATCGATGCCGCCGCACCCTCGCCCGTCGGTGCCGGCGACGTGATGTGGTAAGCGTCGCAGGTAGTGCCGTAGCCGACCACCTCTGCCAAGATATTTGCGCCGCGAGCCTTCGCGTGTTCGAGTTCCTCAAGCACCAAGATTCCCGCACCCTCGCCCATGACGAATCCGCCTCTTTCCGCGTCGAAAGGTATCGATGCGCGCGCCGGATCGTCGGTCGTATTCATCGCCTTCATGTTTGCAAATCCCGCGAAACAGACAGCCGCAAATGGGGCTTCCGTCGCACCGGCCACCACCGCGTCCGCATAGCCATGTCTTATGGTCCGAAACGCTTCGCCGATTGCATGGGTTCCGCACGAACATGCAGTAACAAGGTCAAGTGCCGAACCCTTGAGCCCATAAGCGATGGCGATATTTCCCGCTGCCATGTTTCCGATGATCATAGGCACGAGCATGGCAGAGACATATTTCGGCCCCTTGCCTTCCTGCGAAGCCTTCTTTATCTCGGCTTCGAGCGTCATGATACCACCGATGCCGCTTCCGACATAGGTGTTTATTCTCTGGGCGGCGATATTTTCGCCTATGACGAGCCCCGCCTGTGCGAGTGCTTCGCCCGTTGCCACGATGCCGTATTGGCTGAACAAATCGAGCCTCTTGCCCTCCCTCTTGTCGGGATATTCGAAATCCTTGACCTCGGCTCCCATTGAAACCTTCTGGTCTGAAATGTCAAATTTGGTGATTTTTCCTATACCGTTTTTGCCAGCGCATACCGCCTCCCATGAGGAAGCTGCGTCATTTCCCACGGGCGAAACCGCCCCTGTTCCCGTTATTACTACTCTTTTCTCTGTCATTTGTCTTTCCTTTCATGCGATTCCCAATCGGGCCTATATCGCCAATCCTCCGTCCACTGCTATGACCTGTCCAGTAATGTATGCCGCCTTGTCCGATGCCAAGAATGCCACCAATTCCGCAACGTCTTCCGCCTCTCCGGCTCTTTTGAGCGTGATTGCCGCCTCGCTCTGTTCGAGCTGCTTTTCGGAAAGTTTTGCCGTCATATCCGTCTTGATGAAGCCGGGCGCCACGACGTTGACCCTGATATTTCTGACCCCGAGCTCCTTCGACGCCGACAGGCTGAGTCCGATGAGACCCGCCTTAGATGCCGAGTAATTCGCCTGCCCTGGATTGCCTTTGACGCCGGCAACTGACGAGATGTTGATAATCCTTCCGTCCCTTTGCTTGACCATCAGGGGGACGATTTCTCTCATCATGTAGAAGGCTCCGTTCAGGTTCGTCTGCACGACGCTATCAAAACTTTCGTCCTTCATTCTCATGAAAATGCCGTCATTTGTGATTCCCGCGTTGTTCACGAGGATGTCCACGCCATCGAAATTTTCCTTGAGCCACGCGGCGGCTTCCTTCGCGAATTCGGAATTTCCAACATCGCCCTTAAGCGATGAAGCCTTGCTGCTGCTCGCATTTTTGAGGTCAGCCACGGTTTTCGCCGCCGCCTCATCATTGCCGATATAAGTAATAAGAACCTCTGCCCCTTCGCTCGCCAGCGCAAGTGCTATAGCACGACCAATACCGCGCGAGCCCCCAGTAACGATTGCTCTCTTACCCTCCAAGTTACTACTCATATAAATCTCTCCTATACCCCGTCATTGCGACGGCAATCCGCCTGTATCCCGTCATTGCGGCGGTAGACTGTATTGCGGCTAAAGCCGCACAGTCCTCACAGGACACCTTCCATCGATTTGCATTTGCAAATCGGGATAGGTGTTCCAGCGTAGCGCGGCAATCCACCTACTGCTGCAATGACAATACTGCTTCGTCTAGCGTCTCCTTGTCTTGGACGTGAAACACCAATAAATCCGCCGATGTCTTTTTCGCCAAGCCCGAAAGCGTCTTGCCCGGGCCCACTTCGACGATGGTGTTCACCCCGTCCCGTATCATATTTTCTATCGTGGTCTGCCAGAGAACGGGACTCATCGCCTGTCTCTGCATGATGTCCTTCAGCTTCTCCTCGTCGAAACTTCCGCCGATAGTCTTGAGGAGTTCCTCACCGCTGACATTCAGATAGACCTTCGTATTCGGCGGGTTCAATTTGATAGGCTTCAAAGCCTCGCCAAGACCTATGGCCGCTGGCTCCATTATCGGGCTGTGGAAGGCACTGCTTACACTTAGAGGTTTGACCTTCAGGCCGAGGCTTCGGTCCGCCGCCGCAAGTTCAGAAAATCTTTCGATCGCCTCTTCATCACCTGCAACGACCGTCTGCGTCGGCGAGTTGAAGTTGACAGCTTCGAGTACGTCGTCGCCCCTAGCTTGCTCAACCAATTCGAGTGCGTGCTCCTTATTGCCGAGCGCCGCCGCCATCTTGCCGCGTGGGCTCCCGTCCGCATGCTTGCCAGCGTCCTTCATGAGGCGGCTTCGCTTCCTTATGATTTCGAGTCCCAGATCAAAGCTACCTATCACACCGGCTGCGCAAAGAGCAGCGTATTCGCCAAGGCTGAAACCCGCCAAAGCTATTATTTCTGCGTTGGAGTTTTCGCCCAATGCTTCGAGCAAAGCGGCGTATGCTGCGAGGTCCACGGTGTAGACCGCAGGCTGCGTGATGAGCGTATCTCTGAGCTCTTCCTTCGTCTTGTAGAAGCAATCGTTGATAATTTTTTCGCCGGCGAGGTCCAAAATCGCCTTAGCCGCCGGACTATTTTCATAAAGGCTTTTGCCCATCCCAGTATACTGCGAGCCCTGCCCCGCAAAAACGATTCCTATCTTGTATTTGTTTGTCATTTGTCTATTTCTCTCCATGCCTTCTTTAAATGTAAGTAATGTAAATTTCCATAGCTATTTGAAATAATCCGCGTAGGATTGATACGTCTCTCTCATGCCCGTCACGATTTCCTGTATGATTTCTGCGGCGGGCTGCATTCTTTTCACCAAGCCCGCGCTTTGACCTGCCATCAGTGAGCCATAGTCTACGTCGCCGTCCACTACCGCTTTGCGCAGCGTTCCGATGAGCATCTCCTCAAACTCTTCGGGATCAACCCCCTCTTTTTCCCTCGAGAGAATTTCGCGCGTGAGCTTGTTTTTGATAACCCTGACGGGGTGGCCAGTTGAGCGACCGGTCGCCACCGTATCGTTGTCGGACGCACCTATTATTTTGTCCTTGTAGCTTTGCGCAACCACGGTTTCGGTCGCCGCCACAAACCTTGTGCCGATTTGAACGCCCTTAGCTCCGAGCATAAAAGCCGCCGCCGCACCGCGTCCGTCCGCGATACCGCCCGCCGCTATTACCGGTATACTGACCGCGTCAACCACCTGCGGCACGAGAGGCATCGTGTTGGCCTCGCCTATGTGCCCGCCGGCCTCGCTACCCTCGGCTATTACCGCCACAGCACCATATCGCTCATTGCGCTTTGCCAAAGCCGCGCTCGCCACCACAGGAATCACCTTCACGCCGGCCGCTGTAAGAGACTCGATGTACTTTCCCGTATTGCCCGCACCGGTCGTTATTACCGGCACCTTCTCGTCGATCATCAGCTGCATGAGGTCGTCAACCAATGGGTTCATCAGCATGATGTTGACGCCGAATGGCTTGTCCGTCTTCTCCCTGAGCTTGCGGATTTCGCCCATCACAAAGTCGGGATCCGCTCCGCCCGCCGCGATGATTCCGAGCCCACCGCCCGAGGAAACCGCCGCCGCGAGAGTATGCTCGGCGACCCACGCCATGCCCCCCTGCAATATCGGATATTTGATACCAAGTAATTCTGTAATGTCATTCATTATTCTTTTCTCCCTTTTCACGCAGCTCGATTCTTCTGACTTTCCCTGAGATGGTCTTTGGCAATTCCCCCACGAATTCTATGATTCGCGGTATCTTATACGCCGCCGCATTCGCCTTGACGAAGGCCCTGATTTCCCTGCTGAGCGCGTCCGACGCCTCGTATCCTTCATTTAATATGATGCTAACTTTGATGTTTTGCCCGCGAAGTGGGTCGGGCACACCGGTAACTGCGCACTCGAGCACCGCCGGATGCTCCTGCACTATGCTCTCGACCTCGAATGGCCCGATGCGGTAACCCGCCGATTTGATGATGTCGTCCGACCTGCCGATGAACGTGATATAGCCGTCCTCGTCCATTACTGCAAGGTCGCCCGTGTGATAGACGCCGGCTGCCCATGCGTCCTCCGTCATTTCGGCGTTTTGGTAGTAGCCCATGAAGACTCCGAGGTCCCCCGGATTTGAAACTATGCACATCTCACCCTCGGTGCCCACCGGAACCTCGCGCCCCTCCGCGTCCAAAAATCTCAAATCGTAAATCGGATTTGGCTTCCCGAGCGAGCCCGCTTTCGGCTCCGTATATGGCGTCGTCAAAACGATTGCCGTAGTCTCCGTCTGCCCATATGCCTCGTGAATTTTTATGCCCGTGAGAGCGAGGAATTTGTTGAAGACCTCCTCGTTCAGCGGCTCGCCCGCAGAGGTCGCATACTCCAAGGCCGACAAATCATATTTGCGAAAATCGGCCGTGATTACTATTTTGTAGACCGTAGGAGGTGCGCAGAAGGAAGTAATTTTATTTTTCTCGATAATTTTGAGCAGGCTATGAACCCTGAGCTTTTCGTGATCGTAAACCACGACAGTACAGCCCACGAGCCACTGCCCGAAGAGCTTCCCCCAAGCAGCCTTGCCCCAGCCCGTATCCGACATCGTCAGGTGAACGCTGTCCGGTCGAAGATTGTGCCAATATTTCGCCGTGGTGGAATGTGCGAGAGCGTAGAGCTGATTTTGAAGAACCATCTTTGGCATCCCCGTAGTGCCCGACGTGAAATAAAGGAGCATCATATCGCCATTCTCAGTTACCCTCAAAGGCTTCGGTCCAGCAAGATTTGCCCTGATCCCGTTATCCAAATTTTCCCATTTGCGTGTCAAAAATGGTGCGTCAGCGAGCTCGTCGCCAATCCTGATGAGGTGCTTCACCCCGGGCGACGTATTCATCGAACGCTCGATGGCCTTCTGAACCTTGGCGTCGTCCACGCTGATGATAGCCTTCACGCCCGCCGCGTTGTTTCTGTATGAAATGTCCTCGAATGTGAGGTGGTGGGTTGCAGGAATCGCGACCGCCCCGATTTTGATGAGGCCCAAAATTGAAAACCAGAAGTGGGCGCGCCTCTTCATGATGAGCATGACCATGTCGCCCTTGCCTATGCCCAGAGACGTGAAATACCTCGCGGCAGCATCGGAAAGCTCGGAAAGTTCCCTGAAAGTGTAGGTCCTGTCCTCGTCGGTCTCCTTCTCGCTATTCCATATCAGCGCCGGCGCGTCCGGAGTGAGAAGTGCCCTCTCATCTATGCAATCAAATCCGAAATTGAAATTTTCGGGAATATCTATCTTGTAATTGTCCCTGAAGTCCTCGTAACTCTCAAAATCCCTGTACTCTAACCACGGCTTTGTCATGGGCTCTGCTCCTCCCCTTGTTTCCTCTCTTGCCTACTTGTTTGCCAAATTAACGCAAAGTCATTATTCTCAAAATTTTTAACCTCAATGATTATAGCAAAATTCGAGCCATGTTTCAAATAGAGGAGGGTGCCGTTGATTGTTGTTTTGACAAAACGCCTGCTTGCGGCTATAATAATATAATATATTAAATCAGCCGAAGCAATGGAGGTATTAGTTTGATATACAATAGGAACGCAGAAGAATCTATCCGCAAGTTGTCAAAGATGTTCGGTGCGGTATTGGTCACCGGCGCTCGTCAAGTAGGAAAGACTACATTATTAAAGAATTATGCACATGAAGCGAATTATGTTACATTAGATGATAAACTCCAGCTTGCAGTTGCAAAAGAAGAGAGTGGAACCTTTTTCAAGGACAATCCGCCACCCGTTTTCGTGGACGAGATTCAATATGCTCCAAATCTATTCCCACAAATCAAAATCATTTTGGATCGCGAAATGAAAAAAGGACAGTTTTATCTATCAGGTTCGCAACAATTCAGAATGATGAAAAATGTCACTGAATCTCTTGCCGGACGTCTGGGCATATTAAATCTTCAAGGTCTTTCCTTGCGTGAACTGTCGGGTGCATCGTTTCGCGAATCTTTTTTGCCAACAGATGAATACTTTGGGAAACGCAAAAAAGATGCTCACGCATTTTCTTATGACGAGATTTGGCAGACAATTCATCGCGGCAGTATGCCGGAACTTTGCGCCAACCCTGATTTTGATTGGCAGATGTTTTATGCGGCATATGTCAAAACCTACATCGAACGCGACGTTCGTGACTTGACGCAGGTAGGCGACGAGGTCAAGTTTTTGCGGTTCATGACGGTCGCCGCAAGTTGCAGCGGTCAACTGCTAAACATGGCTTCTCTTGCACGGGATGTCGATATAAGTCAACCGACGGCTGAACGATGGTTGTCTATTTTGGTTACTTCCAATTTGATTTATCTGCTTCCGCCTTATCACAATAATATTACCAAGCGTACGGTGAAGACGCCCAAACTGTATTTCCTTGACACCGGACTTGCCGCCTATTTGACCCGCTGGAATACTTCGGACGTACTCAAACATGGAGCGATGGCAGGTGCTTTTTTTGAAACATTTGTTGTGGCTGAAATCATCAAGAGCTATAGCAATCTTGGCGTGTTGGAATTACCGCTTTACTTTTACCGTGATCGTGACGGAAATGAGATTGATCTACTGATTGAGGAGAGCGGCAGCCTTCATCCTATCGAAATAAAGAAGCACGCAAATCCTACAAAAAAGGATGTATCCAAGTTTTATATTCTCGAAAAAATACCAAATATGAAACGAGGACAGGGCGGCGTGGTCTGCCTTTACGACAATCTTCTGACCCTTTCCAGAAACGACAAGGTCATTCCAATCACATTACTTTAGACCATAGCGCCATAGCGCCATGGTGCCGTAGCATAGAGAGAGGGCTGCCTCGGGGGAAATCCGAGACAGCCCTATTTGAGAGGAATTAGCTATTTATCGAAACCCTGCCTACGCAAGAGTCTCTTTCGATACCTGCACTTCGTCGAAGTCCGCTCTCGTCCTGATAGCCCTAGTTGTCGTGAACAACACCGAGGAGAAGATGATTGCAAACAGTACCGACCAAGCATCGAACATCGCCATCTGCTGATGAGTAATGTCTTCTATGATGAGGAAGAGTATCACTGAGGCTGCCGCGAGGATGCTTCCTGCCGCGAGCCAGTTCTTCTTCTCCCTATTTCTTATCCATCCATAGAGCACCAACATGAGGCCCGCCGCCGCAAAGAATAGATTTGCAAGTGCCCAATATTCTCCGCCAAATCCTGCGAATAGCGGCACGCCATTTTCTGTCATACTCGTCGTGCCTGTGCCCTCGCCGACCTTGCCTGTGCTACCGCCGAGCGGCGTATTTCCATCGCCTATGCCAAGAGCATTCTGAATCCCTGCTGCCGCTGCAGCCAGAAGATTATCAACACTCGACACAGTAGTGGTTCCAGGCACTATCGTGGCCACATTTCCAGGAGCGGCAATTCCTGCACCGCTACTTGGTGTGTCGCCCGTAGTTCCGCCGGTAGTCCCGCCGCCACCATTGCCGCCATTGCCATCATCGATAACAACTTCCGTTACCGTCATCTTGACATTAGACGTGATGGTCTTGCCGGTCGAAGGAGATTTGTAGGTGAATTTCAGCGTGTAAACTCCCGCGTCATATGCACTCCAAGCCTTTTCCTTCGCCACGGTTACGGACGTTACAGCCGGAAGTCCTACCGTCGTGCCGTCTCCGAACCAGAATCTGATATTTGCGAACTGAGACCCGAGGACCGTCTTGTCATTTTTCCATGCATTGACGACTTCCTTGTCGAGGCTGAAGTTTGCTCCGTCGATGTAGAGTCCGCCGTTTGTGGTGTCAAGCGGTCCGCCTGTGCCTGGGCCCTTCACGGACATGATGACCGTCGTGTGAATGTCTCCCTGTGTGAACGTTACCTTGTAAGGTCCGGCCACTGTAATAGCAGCAAAGCTCTTTGCACCCTCAAGTGTTACGGTTGTATTTTCCGCCTTGAACGCACTCGCATCTGCGCCGTTCTTATACCAGTAGTGAACTCCTGCTGCCTTGTATGCCGCAGCCCCATTGAGCGCCTTTGCAGCATCAAGTGTTACAGCGAAGTCGTTTCCGTCGATGTAGAGTCCTGGGTTCGTAACTGAAGGACCGCCGGTGTTCACATCGGTAACGGACATTATCGACTGAACTTCTCTGCCATCTTCCGTTGTAAATGTTACGACGTAACTACCCGTCTTCGTGATTGATGCATAATTGGCCGCCTTGCCATCTATGCTCACCGCAATATCTTCCACAGCAATCGCCACGCCGTCCTTGTCTGTTGCGATAATCTTTGCGAGTCCCTTGACCAGTTCATCGGTAAGATTTTTCACGTCTACGAGCTTCACGCCGAAGTTGTTTGCATACAGAGATCCATTCTCGCCTGTGCTACCATTGTCGTAAACCGTAACAGTAGTCTCAGCCTTAGTGATTTCACCTTTATTTGACTCAGCACCGATGAAGGTCAAGTCAAACTCGCCCTTTTCCGTAGCCGCGTTGATCAGCTCAAGCTGTCCTTCGCCCAACGCGAGGTCAGTATATGGCTTTCCGTCTGCATCCGTACCCACTGCCGCTGCAAGTTTCACAGCCTGCTCATAGGTCAGAGCCTTAGCCTCGGCTACCGATAATGGGAAGTTGTTGGCAAATGTCGATGCCTTGTCTTTCACATCACCGTTGTCGTATACAGTAACTGTAATTTTTGCAACTGTAGGCTTCTCGTCTGTTCCTGCCGCTCCTGTGAAGGTCAACGCAAACTCGCCCTTGACCGTTGTGTCATTGATTGCCTTGAGCTGTCCGTCTCCAAGTGTAAAGTCTTTGTTCACCTTACCCTCTTTGTCCGTACCTATAACCGTTGCAAGTTTCTCTGCATCTTCCTGCGTCAGATTTTCAGCGTCAGCAAGCAAGATTCTGAAGTTGTTTGCGTGCGTCGAAGCCTTGCCATTATATTCGCCGTTATCGTATACGGTAACTTTGATACTTGCCAAGGTGTATTCAATGCTATCCTTCTTCTGCGCTCCGAGAATATTCAGAGGGAATTCACCCTCGATTTCCGTATCTTTGATGGCCTTAAGTTGCTCGGCGTCTACCTTAAACTCCCCAGTAAATTTTGATCCGTCAATATTTGTGCTGTTTGCACTTGAAAGTTCGAGTGCCTTCGGACCATCAAACGTCTCGAGATCGTCAAGCGAGATACTGAAGTTGTTGGCGTAGGTCGCCGCCTTGCTCTTCTCGTCCTTGCCGCCGCCATCATAGACGGTTACATTGATCGTAGCTTCGGTTTCATTCTCTCCCTCAAATGTCAGCGGGAATTCACCTCTTACCTCAGTGTCGTTGATTGCCTTAAGCAAATCTTCGTCCACTGCAAAACTACTCTTTTTCGTGCCGTCATTTTTCGTGCCCGTCGCATCAGCATATTCATTTGCCAGTGCGTCGGTCAGAGTCTTTGCTTCCGCTACCGAGATTGTGAAGTCATTTGCATATGTCGATGCCTTGCCCTTCTTCTCTCCGTGCTCATACACAGTAACGGTAATGTCTGCCTTTGTAACACTTTCACCGTTAATTGTCAGAGGGAATCCACCCTTGACTTCCGTAGCTTTGATTTTACCGAGTTCAGTAACATCTGCTGTGAAGCCTGAATACGGTGCACCGGTAGTAGATGTGCCATTTGCGCCGGAGCGTTCTATCGCGTCTTCATTATCAAGTTTGCTAAGTTCATCAAGCGAAATGTTGAAGCTGTTGGCGTAGGTTGATTCCTTGTCTATCTTCACGCCACCATCATAGACAGTTACCTTAATCGTAGCGGCTGTAGCTTTATCATCTGTTCCTACTGCTCCCGTAAAGGTCAAATCAAACTCGCCCTTTACTGTTGTGTCATTGATTGCCTTAAACTGCTCGAGTCCTAATGTGAACGTGGTGTTTTTAGCACCAAATTTATCCGTGCCGTAAACTTCCGCAAGCTCTTCTGCTTCTGTCTGGGTCAGATCGTTTGCTTCCGCTATCGAGATGCTGAAGTTATTCGCATACGTTGATGCCTTACCATTCACTTCACCATCGTCATAAACCGTCATTTTCACTGTCGTCTTAAGTGTTGGTGCTGTTCTATATGTGAAAGTAACATCATATTTCCCAGTCTTAGTAATCTTGTCAAGGTCCACACCCGCAACGCTTACATCTGTAACGAGGGGGGTTGGGAGTCCTTCAGTGGTGCCATCAGCAAACCAATAGTGCACTCCGGCTTTTCCATACGCGAAGAGACTACTTAAAGTCTTAGCCTCAGCAAGAGTTACGATGAAATCATCACCATCAATGTAGAGTCCATTCACCGGACCAATCGTATTGCCGCCTTCTACCGACATGGTAACATCAGTGCTGATATCGTCCTGTGTAAATGTTACCTTGTATCCACCGGCCTTTGTGATTGCAGCAAAGCTCGTCGTCTCGCCTGCCAGACTGACACTCACAACTGTGTCTTCCGCCTTGAAGTCGCTCGCGTCGTCACCATTTCTGAACCAGTAATGAACTCCGGCCTTGTCATATGCATCAGTGCCCGTCAAAGCCTGAACTTCCGTAAGATTTATGCTGAAGTCATCGCCATCGATGAGGAGTCCCTCATTTTTAGTTGACGGACCTCCAGTGGTGCTATCGGTTACACTAAAGTGACTGACCGCACTGGTTTTTACAACTGTAACTTCATCTTCGACCACGGTCGCATTGAATGTGATAAACGTACCGCCGGTCTTACTAGTGTTCACAGTCTTACCGCCATCAACTACTACATTTACATTTGCATCGTCGCCCAATGTTGCAGACGAATCGTATGTCGTTCCGTTCTTCCATGCATGTGCGTTTGCAAGATTGATTAGATTGCTTGCATCGGCACCCTTCAAAAGGTCTACGATAGGAGTAGCCGCGATGGAATATCCATTTTCGACAACTACCGGATTGTCGCTGACTACGACTATCACGTCCACGTATTTAGAAGTTTTCGCGCTAACCTGATAGCGAATAGTCTGCGTTGTTTCCTGCTGTGCCGATCCTGCGTCGATGATTCTTGGGATAATAGTACTTAAATCTGCAAAAGGCATTCCAAAGTCTGTGGGCTTATATGTCGAACTTTCCGAATCCCACTTTGTCGCTACCACATTTGCATGAACATCGAGTGATTTGCCTTGCCCATCTAAAATGTGCTTTGCCTCATCGAATGTAAGTTTGACAACCGGATCAGCCGAAATCTGATAGGCTGACTCCTGCCATACCGCATAGAGTGTCTTGCTCGCAGCGGAGATAGCGAAGAACTGATCCTCTGCCGCTGTCGCTGGATACTGAACCGCAGGATCCGCCACATTTTCTCCATAAGGATCCGCCAACTTAGTATCAGACCAACCAAGGAACTGGTAGCCGCCTGACTTTGCCGGTGCAGGAGTAAACTGCACGGGAACCTGATTGTCGCCATTCTCGATGCTGTAATAATGATCATCAGTAGGTACCGAAGTCTCGGCATCCCCACCATTCGCATCATACTTCACCTGCCACCAGTAATCGGTTTGGGTGTAGTCCTTGTCCCACTTCGCATAGAGTGTGATTTCCTCGCCTTGTGCGACATTTATTGCATTATCCTCAGGTGTAACAGTTGTCTCCACCTGTATTGGATTACCGGTTTCAGAGTCATAGCCAGGCACATCATATGTCCAACCAACCAACTTGTAACCAGCCTTTGTCGGCTTGTTATCAAACTGTGCAAATGCTGAATTGCCTAAAGCAAAGCTTTCCGGTCCGTATGTCCAGCTACTATCGTGGTCAGCATAGCTCACCTTTGTAGTGCCATAAGTTTCAAAGCTTGTAACAATCTTCTCGCTTGCAGTGTATGTATCCAACACATTGCCCTTGAGATCCGCAAACCCACTTAATGTAATGTTATATGTGGTCTTCTCGGCAAGCCCCGCATAGGGTACTGTAAATGTTGGTCTATCTTGTAGGTCGATATCCCACTCTCCGGCACCCAAATTGCTACCGTTAATAGCTACCGTGCCTTGCGCTCTCATTGCCTCGTCAAAGGTAACGGTGATTGTGCCCGCTGCCGGATTGTATTTTATTACAGCGCCATCATTGTAGGTTGGGTCGCTGTCTACGCCAATAGCTACAACCTTTGGCTTTGTGATGTCATCCCACTGCGCATAAAGAGTGCTTTCTGCAGATGTTTGCTTATCCCATAGCGATACGGGAACGCCACTTGCATTGATGTACTGTTTGCCGCCAGATACAGGTGTGTCATAGTAACCCTTGAATCCTTCGGGGTGCCCTTCTGAATCGAATTTGGTCGGAACACTTACTGCGCCACCGTTAGATGTCAGGGCCTCACGATAGAAGATATCGTTTAATTGACCATCTCCACCGGTGCCACCTTGGTCGTCAAGCTTCACCGTCCAGTTGCCTAGGAAGGTAATGATGGCTTTGCCTGCTGCTTGTGCAGAATAAAGGCTAGGAAAACTAGTATTCGAAGCATTCGTGCCACTATTGTTTGGCAGTATCGTCGGTAGAGATGCGCTGCCTTTGTAATAATCTACATCGATGTCGGTAAATTTGTAGTTCTGACCACCACCACCACCGGTGCCACCTTCTGCATAAGCTGAACCGTAGGCTGCTTGATTATCGCCGCCGCCTCCGGATTGAGCGCCACCGCCATAGTTTGAACCGTAGATACCAAATCCACCGGCACCGCCACCGGCACCGCCGCCGCCATCGTCACTTTGACCAGCTCCACTTGCACCATTCTGACCATTGAATCTGGTTGAATTGTTGGAGTCGCTCTGAATACCGTTGGTATTATTCTGACGCCACACTTGAGCATGTTGATGAGTATTATCTTCAGAAGAGCCATTGTAATCGCTGTCTGCTCTGCCCGCTTTTGAACCCACTAATCCACCATGGGCTTGCGAACTACCGCCGCCGCCGCCGCCGCCTGCTGCTGCCAACACTAAGTTTTGCAAATACGGGGCTGCATTACTAGGCGTAGGAATTCCTTGTGTTGTCCAATCCTTCTCCCAGATACCAGTGGCCGCACCGCCGCCGCCACCGCCGCCGCCGCCGTCGCCATATGATATTGTGAGTCCTGAGGAGGAACGTCCACTACCGCCATTGCCACCTTTCACGCCAGCGCCAAAGGCAACACCTGCTCCGCCGGCTCCGCCAGCACCGCCGGCACCGCCGTCATAATATAATGTTGGGAAACTATAATGCGTACTATGATCGCCACCTTTTGTACCATCTATACCAGCGCCACCAGTCTGTACGTATAGGATATGGCCATTCTCGTAATAAGCCAACATGGTTTGTTTGACTGATAGACCAGACTCACCGCGTGCTTGTGTATCAGCACGTCCACCTATACCACCACGACCGCCGCTACCACCGGCAATCTCAATAAAGTAGAAGCCATTTTGAGTGGCATTCCAAGGGGTTACAGCGCCAGTCCCAATGCCATTTGCTGGGATTGTT
The DNA here is from genome assembly GCA_031261345.1 of Eubacteriales Family XIII. Incertae Sedis bacterium. Taxonomy (GTDB): domain Bacteria; phylum Bacillota; class Clostridia; order Peptostreptococcales; family Anaerovoracaceae; genus JAISKC01. The sequence continues at coordinate 30,596 of JAISKC010000065.1, forward strand.
TGTGGTTGTGGAGCCGTACCTGTAAATCCTTGAGTTCCATAATGAGCAAATAGCGTGTGTTCACCATCTGTTGTCTTGTTCCAAACTACTGATGCTTTGCCTGATGTACCGATGTACATCTTGCCGCCCTTAGCCAAATCATAGTATCCGGTTAAGACATCGGTCGGCTCGGTAGGACTCGCCACGCTTGTCAATGTTGCGAACCTTTGCCCATAAAAGGCATTGTTAATTTGAGCCGGATTACTACCACTGCCGGCGCCATCATTGATTTTTACGGTCATATTGCCAAGATAGGTCAGATATACCGCACCGCTTGCACCGAAGTAGTTGTTCTTAGGAAAGGTTGATGTTGCAAAGCTGGCCTTTTGATTGGCAGAACTCGTAAAGTTCTGGCCACCACCACCGCCGGCACCTGATTCCATGCCACCGGTTACTCCGCCGCCCCAGCCGCCATAGCCCCAGCTACCGCCGCCGCCGCTAGCACCATTAAAACCACCGCCGCCGCCACCGCCGGCAGCACCCGCAGCACCACCATAAGCGCTAAGAGTAGCGGGAGCTTTATCGGCTACTTTTGTATAAATACGTTTGCCGTTAACAACAACAGTTTCCCATGCGTCTGGGTCTGCATACTCTTTACGGTACATACCAAACCATGCCGTACCATCAACACCCTGAGCACCGTTTGTAGAATTTAATATTGGTTTATCTGCTGTTTTACTGACAGCACCTGTATCGGTCTTAGCTCTACCATATCGATTGCCGTCATTGCCAGCACTACCGTTGTGAGCGTCTGCAGCACCACCGCCGCCACCGCCACCGCCGGCAGTTAATAGCATACTCCCTGCAGAGGGACTGTTTAGCATAATGCCAGTAGCCGCGCCGCCGCCGCCACCGTAGTTGCCATCATCGCGATATGTCCAGTCCATGCCTAAGGTTGACTCTATAGAGCCACCAGCGCCGCCAGCTCCAAATATCGGTGCGGCTGCTCCGGCCTGCCCTGATGCTGCAAGTCCTATCTGCATATATAGTTTCTGATTCTTTTCCAGATAATACAAGCCTGCTTCATATGCGCCTGTACCACCTGCGCCACCTGTATAGGTGTCATTAATACCATGATTATTTGGCCCAGCAGCACCATTGCCACCATAAGCCTCAAGATAGTACCAACCAGTCGTCGGCACGGTTACCTCTGTCGTATCAGTGCCCGACGCACTTATATACGGCTTGGAATCTCCTATTTGCCAACCACCCTCTGTGTCGGCAAAAGCCGTCTGCGGAACGCTGGACATCACATACATAAATGTGACTAGCATCGACATGACGATGGCTATGACGCCCTTTACGCCTGTATTCCTGTGTAGGAATGATGGCATACTCCCCCTGTTACTCATTTTTCTACCTCCAATACTTTCAATACTTTCTTTCCTGAGACGATGGCCCCGATGCCACCAATCCCATCATTTCCTTTCCCCGTTACTATACTTATACCCAAAAATTCACGTTTGAAACATTTTTGCAAAGGAATTTTTAAAAAATTTTGAAAAATATTAGATTTTTTCATATTTCCCCAAAACCCTTACAGTATAACTGACGAGCCAACAACCAACAAAGTTGCTCCCCAAAGAAAAAAGTTTTAAAAATAAATTGAAACGCCCTAAAAAGCACCGTCATAGAGAGCAAATCGAAGCAATCCAGTGGTCATTCAAATTCAACGCAAAATCAATTAGCCCACTGTATTTGGGCTACCCATTATCATTCTGTGATGAAATCCTCTTGTTCATAATAGTAGGAATAGTCAATGCCCTTCATAAATACCTCGCGGTCATTTATCTTGTCGGTCAATGCGGCTTGCAGGAGAACTTTCAACGGTTTGCTGTCTGAAACACTCTTTTCCATTGCGGCGAGGTATTCTTTCTTGTTGACTTGGCTCCAATCCACGCATAATTTCAGGTTCGTTTTAAGTATCAGGTCAAGCCATATTCTCGTGCTTCTGCCGTTACCCTCCATAAATGGATGAGCAACATTCATCTCCACATATTTATCGGTGATTTCATCAAAGGTGCTTTCGGGCATTTTCTCGATGCCATTAAGCGATTCGGACAAAAACTGCGCCATCGCGAATTGAAAACCGCCCTTTGCGATATTGAGCGTCCTGATTTGCCCTGCAAAGTCGTACAGACCACCGAACAGATAGCCATGGATTTGCTGCAATCCCTTTACTGTTCCTACTTCTATTGTGTCAAGCAGAGAACTGTCAAACAATGCGTATGCCTTGCTTTTGCTCTTACCGTCTATTGTTTCGTCGCTGTAAGTGAACCACTCAATAAAACGGTTCGCCTTTTTGCTTGGAAAGTTCTTGGCGAGCTCGATAATGCCGTCGTTGTCAAGCACATTGGCTAAACGCTTTTTTCCGTCTGGTGCTGTAAATTTGAACTGGGTAGTGACACTACCCAGATGGCTACCATCGCGTTTCAACTTCGCCTTGAGGTATTTCCAGTAGTTGCGGTTCTTCTGATAATCGCTCTCATCACGCAATACACCAACGATATCAAGAACAGAAAACAGCCACTTGGAATTATCATCATCCCAAACAGTGCGAACCTCTCTATCATCAAAAAAGCGGATTGATATTTTATTCATCAGTATTTTATCCTCCGAGTGCGCAAATATAGTCATTGCCTATTTGATTTGAAACTCATTGTCAAGCGGCTCGCTGAAGTATGATTTACGGCTCAATTATATCATAATTCAACCCGCCCCCCTCATTTTTGTGAGCCGAAAAAATTCAAAACCAACGCAAAATCAATTAGCCCGCCATTCGAACACTTACACTGAAATATCTCGAGTAACCTGCACAAATTCACCAAAAAACCGCCAAAACGTGTGAAAACACCCCGTTTACACGATATTACCACCACTTTTGGGCCTCCGCCCTCGAGTAACCTGCACAAATTCACACATGGCGGAATGAAAGACAAATCCCGAGAGTCTTCACCCCCGGGATTTGTTTCTGTACATTACTATACTGAACTATTCTGCGAGTTTCCTCAAAGAGCGTTCCTTATGCGAGATAGTCCTTCACGGCATACTCCTCACTGTAGACCTCTCTTCTTTTCGCCGCCTTCACAGCCGCGAATACCACGATTGCCGCAATGACAGCGAAGAGTATCGTCCAGACATCGAAGATTGCCATCGGCTGCGTGATGTCCTCGAGTATCAGGAACAGCACGATTCCGGCTATCGAGAAGAGGCCGGCCGCCGTGAGCCAGTTCTTCCTGCGTTTTTCAAGTTTCTGCCCATCTTCGTCCTCGCTTCTTCTGTTTCTGAAGAATGCATAGATTGTCAGCATCAAGCCCGCAACGACCAAGATGAGATTTGCAAGTGCCCAGTAGTTTCCGAGTCCTCCGAATAGTGGCACTCCGCTGTCCGTGATTGCAGTCGTTCCCGTGCCGCCGCTGAGCGGTGTGTCCTCGCCCGCAATTGGCGTGGTCGCATCATTGCCGCCCGCCTCTGCTGCATCTAGGTTGTCAACGGCCGTGTCCGTCTCCGTTCCAGGCACTACCGGTGTTTGATTTCCCGTAGTAGCGGCAGGTGTCGGTGCGGGTGCAGGAGCTGGCGCGGGTGTCGGCGCAGGTGTCGGTTCGGGATCGGGTGTAGGTGTAGGTTCGGGCGGAATCACTACCTTAGTATCGTCCGCGATGACCCAGACTTTGATCGTCGCCGTAACTTCCTGCGGCGTGCCCTTGTATGCGATGAATTTCACATTGTAGGCCGTCCCGTATACCGGCTTGCCGGACTTGCTCAGAGTTACATTGACCTTTGCCTTTACGTTCTGGCTTACGACCGAAATGTCCTTCGCCGAGATTTTGCCCTTCGTTCCCGCCATATCGATCAGCCACGACTTCGCGCCCGACTTGGAGGTGAGAGCCGCGTTGACCTTCACCTTGCTCTTTGCGAGTAATGCCTTTGCCTCGCTCAGCTTGTAAGTGATGTTGTATGCAGTAATGGCCGAGCCGTCCTCCTCCGTTTTGGGATTTGGATTGATTATTTGCCTGACATCTCCCTCAGTAACTGTCGCGATGACCGTAACCGTGAGTGTTTTGTCGCCGTAGATTTTCTCGAAGGTGACGGGATAACTTCCGTTCACTGCAGCGAGATTGCTACCGTCGGCTGTGATGCCATTCCCTGTCGGCGTAGAGCCCTTCTTTGTATCCTTATCGATAACCCATGTTTTGGCATCTCCGCCCGAAACGAGTTTTGCATCGTCCTTCGCAGGATCCGCATCTCTGAGTTTGATGATTGCCGCCGCTTCTTCCTTCGTCAGGGAGAAGTTGTCCGCGGTGAGGGCATAGCCGTCCTTGCTCTTCGACGGGTTCTTAGGATCGACTACCGGCTGCACGACATCTGAGTCGTTGGAGTCAATGACCGTGATGGCGATAATAACAGAAACCGTGACATCATCCTCGTTGGTGTATGTGTAGGTAACAGGGTAGGTGCCTTCTTTCTTCTCCACCTCGCTGTAATCCGCGATGATACCGTTCTGCTTCACGTCTCCGTCTTGAGTTCCGTCGCTATCGATGTCCCACGCCCAAGAATTGCCGTCCTTCACGAAGGTTTCGTTCTTCTTTTCCGCGTCCTTGCCGTCCAGAATGTCCTTCAATTCACCAAGTGAGATCTCGAAATTGTCGGCTGTTATCGCCGCGCCTTCCTTGTCGTTCTCGGGGTGATTCGGATTGACCACGGGCTGCTTGATATCGGACTCATCGCCTGTCGTAACAGTGGCTATTATGGTAACAGAAACCGTAGCCTTAGGTGTATCCGTATCACCGTCGTCGTCAAAGCTGTATGTGTAAGTAACAGGGTAGCTTCCGTTTTCAGCCTTGATGGTTCCAAGAGTAGTGATGTTGCCCTGTTCGGGGGCGACCCATAAGTCTTCGTCATCGCCACCGTATGTCCAGCCCCAAGAATCTCCACGATTGATCAATTCGGAATTTTTCGCCACTGGATCCAAACTCTCATCAATGAGCTCCTCAGCTTCCGCCTTTGTGAGTGAGAAGTCCTTGGCAATGACGATACCGCGAAGTGCCTCATCGTCATTGAATTCATATTTGTAGCCATCAGGAACGACAGTGACCCAGACGGTCTTTTCAGCCGTGTTGGTTTCATCGTCGTCGTCCGTCGCCTCGAATGTTACAGGATAGCTACCCTTGTCAACGTTTCCGTCTGTCTTCGGTAGCGTGGGAGCTTTGACTCCCGTGATTGTGCCATCTGCGCCATTGGTCGGATTCACGGCAGCGTCCGCTCCGTCCTTGTATGCTTCGAGCAAAGCATTTTCGGTCTTTTCCGAAATCGCATTTGCCTCGGAAACAGTCACGATGAAGTCATGCGCGTCGATGATGAGCGGCAGATTTTCCACAACCCAAATCTTTATCGTCGCGGACACTTCCTGAGCTGTGTCGTCATAAGCTGTGAATGTTGCCGCATATGGTTCTCCTGTCGGCAGACCGTCTACATCCTTGTTCGTCGCAGCCGCGAGCGTGTAATCATCTTCAACTATTATGCCAGTGGAAGTGATATCGCCTTTCGTCGATTTCGTATCAAAATCTATCAGCCACGAAACCGGCGTGCTCTTCCTCAATAGAAGTTCCTTGATTGCGGCATCCTTGTCTTCTGCGTTATCAATCGCAAGAAGTTTCTCCGCCTGAGTTCTCGAGATGGTGATATCGTAAGCTGTGATTGCCGAGCCGTCCGCATTTTCCGTCGGCTCCTTCACTTCTTTTGCATCGCCCTCTGTGATGGTCAATGCGACCGTAACGGATACTGTCTGTTTCACGCCATCTTCATCAAGATAGTCTCTTGTGAACGTTACGGGATATGTACCGTTCTTGTACTCGCCATCTGCTGCTTTTATAGGCAGACCCGAAGGTACGATAGGCGGATTAGCCTTTACCACTCCGGCAAAATCTCCCGTTGTGATTGTTCCGTCGCCGTCATATGTCCAAGTATTTGCATTTGCTTTCTTGACAATTTTGTCCAAGTCAGCGAGCACAGTTTTCGCTTCCGCCGCAGTCAGTTCGAAGTTGTCTGCGGTGATAGCTCCGCCGATTGATGCCGGATTGGCAGGATCCTTGCGATCGTTGACATCAGCCTCATCGCCATCGGTGACAGTGACTATTATAGTGACACTTGCCGTCTTGTCATTATCCTCTGCGTCTTTATAGGTATAAGTGTAGGTAACAGGATAGCTTCCGTTTTCAGCCTCAATATCATTGTCTGTAACTGTGATACCTGTGATGACAGGAGTCGTAGCCGTACCCGCAGTCTTGTCAATATTCCAAGCAAGTGCTTTTCCGAGATCTACAAGATCGTCAGATATAGTATCACTTGATAGTAATGCCTCAGCCTCAGCCTTTGTAACCGTGAAGTCCTTGGCAACAATCACGCCGCCAATTTCATTTTCTTCGTAATTGTAGCCATCAGGCACAACGGTCATCCAGACCGTATTTGCTTCAGCCGTGATTTGTTGTGACGCTGAAGTGCTTGATGATGATGCAGCACCTGAACCATCAATCACTAAGGGGTATGAACCGATTGCCACTTTACCCTCCACCAATTTTGGTGTAACAGAATCGTCGTTGACGCTCGTAATCGCTGTATCAATGCCGCTAATAGTCGCATTTGCCTTATTTGCAGCCGTGTATTGAGCAACATCTGCCGGAGATGCAAGGTTGTAGAGGATAGTCGCTTCACTCACATTCACAGTGAAGTCTCGAGCTGTGATTGTTAGGGTCGAGGGATTGTATTCGTAAGTCACGACAAGCCCGTCATCAGCCAAGACCAAATCATCAATCGATGGAATTCCAGATGTCGGTGTTGCTATCGTTCTGTCATTCCCGCCATATAGAAGGTATCCGACATATTCATAGTTCACCAAACCGAAGATTGCACCTGCCGCGTCATTGAATTTCGCACTCGGTCCAAGATCAATCACGACATATGGATTCAACGGAGAATAAAGTGTTGTCTCCCCACTCTTCCACTGCTTCGTGATTTTGATATCCTCACTGCCGTTTTGGTTGTAATCATTACCGTAATACAGGACGATTGTATGCGCCTCTGTTACATTGATCAGCGTGGGGTCTGGGATAGCCGATTCTACGACCGGAGGATTTGCACCAATCGCATAGCCGACAAAGACCTTCTCGATATCCTTGGCTTGATTCGCCTTAATATCTGCTATGAAATTATGACCGTCTGTGACCAATTCGTCGTAGTCGAAACTCCCGCCATCGAGTTTGGTGGTTCCGTCCCTGAGCACATACTTCACTTCCACTTTGTACTTATTTTTATCCTTATATTGTGCGATGACAGTGATGTTGTCTGTAACAGGATCATCATATGGATCATATTCATCATTCAAAACATTGCCGTCCTCATCGTGAAGTATTCCGTCATTCACTCCGTCTTCATCGTCATTATCGAAGTCAGCTATCACCCACTTATCAAAGTCCTTGTCCGTCGGCGGAGTAACTCCAGGTATGAGACTCGGATCGGAGATCCCCTTATCAAGAAGTGTATGACCATCGGGCACGGGAATCACGAGATTTCCATCTCCATTGACTGGCGAATCCTCTTTCCATTCGCCGTTGCCACTATCAAACGTTACATTATAAATATCTTCATAAACGGTGACGACAATTGTATGTGAAAGTGAATATCCAATATCATAGGCATCATCGTAAACAGTAAGAGTAACGGTATAATCTCTTGGCGTTGCTGAATAACCGTTCAAATTCACAGCAGAAATCTGTTGATCTTCTGTTTCATACCCTGCAAGGGGATCTGTATCGCTCACCGCATAGCCTACTAAGCAAATTGCGGTCTCAAATCTATCATCAGTATTGACACCGGCTTTTTTCAGACCCGAAAGATCAATTATCTGCGCAATTTTATCTACATCATTGGTGGCAACATCATTCTTGTTTATGTCAAAGCCACGAGCGGCTATCGTGTGTGTATTGTCACCAGAGAAGTTCAGTTCATGATACTCCTCTCCCGAATCTCTTGCGAGTGCAGAAATTTCCGAGAGCGCCCCGATTTTTAATGACCGGAGCAACGGATCTGCCTCAACCGTTATTCTTTTTGACACAGTCTGGGCTTGGTTGCCGAGAGAATCTGTCGCGCCATACACGATTGCATATGTACCGACGGTTGACGGCAATGACTTTACAGGATTTTTATTTCCATCGACCAAAAGAACACTTTGCGGACGTCCCGTGATAGGATTCACCTGCTCAGAATAGATACCATATATTACATCATCCAAAGTTGTGTCATTGTCAGGATCCGTTATCGTTAAACCTTGCAAAAGATCAAGGCTTGGAGCGGCTGATTTATACACAAACGATACGCCACTGACAGAAAGAACAGGTGCCGTATTCGTATAAACCGCTTTCACAGTAACGGGGGCTGTTACTTCCGCCGTGGCTGTGCTGAAAGGCTTGTTCACATCACCATCGACATACCAACCTTTGAAGGTATATCCATATGCGTTGTGGGTCTCTATCTCCGGCGGCGTTACCGTCCTGAGCACTGTGCCGTGGAGCACATTCGAGACTGATGTCGGTTCGCCGCTCTTGAGCTTGCCGCCTATTGTGCGACCTTTCTCGTCCAAACCGCCGGTTGCATCAAAGGTAACATCGTAGCTAAGCGCTCTGTAATTTGCCTTCACAACGAAGTTGCCCGTGACAATTGTATCCTTAGTGAAAACAGTGCCTACCGTTGGAGCAGTGTCGCCGTTCACCGTGCTACCGCTCAAAATCGTCCAATTGATGAACTCATACCCCGCCTTCTCCGGATTCGCAGGTATCTGCGCCGCCAATCCTGACTGGTCAATGCTCTTGCCCCTGATGACATCGGAAATCAATTTGATCTGCGTGCTACCATCTTCCTGCACGTACTCGACCGTACGGTATTCGGGGAGATTGATTGTTACGGTAGGTCCATTCGGATTTGAAACTGTCGGCCATGCTGTAGCACCGTTGATCACGACCTTTGATCCATTCTTGAATGTCGTATTGTTTGTGTAATTTGATGACAGGCCCAATGGTATCGTCCACGTTACCTCTTTGCCAGCAAGCGATGCGATATCTGCCGCTGCAAAGGTGTATGACAAAATCTGATTTGGACTTGCCCCCGAAATTGCCGCAGTGCCTCTATTGTAATTTGCACCGCCTACTGTTACATACATTCCATAAATGAGATTGACAACATCAGATGGAGCCGTAATGGTGGGGACGACCTCCTTTGGGAGGAGATCCTGTACCACAACCGAAGTTATTCCGCTAGTACTTGATGGCATCAGAAATTTGATTTGATAGGCAAGCAAGTCATTCTTGTTTGTCAAAGTATACGATGGACCAAGATTTGAAAGCGATGTTCCGACGGTCTTCGTGAGTCCAATCACAGCATCTCCATCAGGAGCTGTTGCGCTCGTTGACCCATCATATTCTATGTCGTAGTTGTTGAATGCACTGTCAAAATTTTTCGAATAACTGCCTATCGCCCCTGCGTCGTTGCGCACGGGCTTCTTTATGAGATTTCTATGGAGAGCAAGGTCCGAATCTGCCATCTTCCGTGCTCTTGTGGAAGTTCCATACATGGCAGTGTTTCCACTGAGTACTGTGGCACTGTCGATTTTTACTTTTTGCTTGGCATATTGCTCGCCGGCCGCTGCTATACCTCCACCATTTGGTTTTGAACCACCGCCAAAAATTGCATTCCACATATTAACAATATTATCTGATACAAATGTTGAGTTAGATATTAGCCTGCTGTTTGTGAGCGTCGTAAAATAGCTGGTGCTCGTACTGCTCATGTAAATTGCGCCACCCTGCCCTTCATGTACTTTTTTTGCACCGGCACTTCCTTCATTGAGGGCCCTATTGCCGCTCAGTGTGGAATTTGTTATGTTGATGTTGGCATTCAGGTTTGAGTATGTGCTTTCATTACCTGAATATATGGCTCCGCCGTAGCTGAATGTGTCACTCTGATCTATTCCGGCAGTGTTTGTGGTATTATTCGCAAATGTACTTCCGGTGATATTCACTGTGCCTCCACTAGTGAACAAACCGCCACCTAAAGCATGACCGCCTCCAGATGTAACACTACTCGCGCCTCCAGTATAGTTGTTGGTAATACTGGAGTCTGCGATACTAACATTCCCTTTTACCCATAGACCCGCGCCATACGCAGAGTCACAGTATAGCCTGTTGCCGGTGACCGTAGATCCACTCATAGTGAGAGCACCGGCGACATATATACCACCACCTCTGGCTGTTCCCTGATAGGAGAGACCGGCTTCAGTAATTCCGGAATTTTTTACTGTAATATTTGTTAATGTCGCACTTCCCTTAGTAGCTATACCACCACCGGAGGATGACCCTGCGTGAGGTGAAGGCCAAGCGTTTGGAGTGCCGTAGCAGTTGGTGATGATGACGCCCGAGAGGTTTAAATCGCTATCCGCGCCGATACCACCACCCTTGTTACTTCCATTCAAGGTAATGTTGCCATCAAATGTAATCGCCCTCGATCCACTGACATTGAAATGTCTGGCCGTGCCCGTCTGTGTGATGGTGAAAGGCGATGCCGCAGAGAAATTGACATTGCGCGAAATCGTATATGCGCTTGAAATGTTAAAGTTCGCTCCAATCTCGATATTTGTAATTGAAGAATTTGCAAGTGCATTGCCAAGCTCCGTGCCGCTTGTAACTCGGGTCGCTCCTGCTGGCACCGCGAGTGCGCCTAACTCCAAAGATTCTTCTGCCGGCTCACTTAGAGCATTGATAGAAAAATCTTCCTGCACCGGATCAGCCTTTGGCTGCTCCTCAGACAGTTCCTCAGGTAGAGCGTCCACATCATCTACGCCTTCCAAGTTGTCCCCTTCAGGTTCGTCGGCAAGAAGAGCTTCGCCTTCGTCCAGATCTTCGGATTCTATTACTGGATCTTCCTGCGGCTCCTGCTGTGCGATTGCGTTTTCATCCGCCAAAGCACCGTCTGAAGCAAATGTTGCTGCAGGGACCGCCAACACATAAGTGAATGTCACCATTATAGCCATCAAAACAGCTATAGTCCCTTTAAGCCCTCTATTCCTGTTAAAGAATGAAGTCCCCGATCTCCTCTTCATATCCATGATATACCTCCATACAAAAAAACTGCTGACAAAGAAATTGTTTCCCCATGTCAATAATAGACGAGGGCAAACATTTAATTGTTGCTCGGATTCATTTTATATAATTGGTTTTATGGATAAATTCTGGTTGAATTACTTATTACTTATTCGTAGACCACTTCCGAAGCTTCATCGGTGTCTATGTGGAAGCCGCGGTTCATTATCGCCTTCTGCCCGTGCTCATCGGTGTATACAAAGTTCAGGGTGTAGTCTCCGTCCGCCTTGCTTGAGATAAGATTTGCAAATACGCCCGCAAGTTTGTCCCCTGTGCCGGTTGCAACGACCTCTTCAGTGTCGGCGTTTGCTATGGACCAAGAGAAATTCCCTCCGGCGGCATTTAGGCCCGTGACGAAAGCGTCCTTGGGATTGAGATGACCGCAGTCACATTCTCCGCCGATGAAGGCGATGTTGCCGGCAACGACAGGAGCGATAACGGCCTCATTTGCAGGCTCGGGCGCAGTCGGGACTTCTTTCGAAGCTACTACTTGATTCGGAGTGCTCGCCGGTGCGGTTGGCTCAAATGCCCCATCGGCATAGGCGACTACTCCACAGGTGATGAGTGCTGTGGTGGCGGATACGAAAGCCGTACATCTGAGAATTTCGGAGGCTTTGTCAGAATGAAAAAGTGGGCCACCGGTGGTAGCCTTTATGTTTGCAGTACACGACGCAACAAGCCTGCTCACCTCTGGTGCAGCAAGCGAGGAACCGATTTCTTCCCCTATTACATCTCCTAAAACTGTGCTGTATAACATCTCTAACATTATCTCCTTACACTATAATAGACACCTAAACGTCCAAAATTACTGCTTTATTTCCGATTTTTTTTCTATTACAATAATCTGAAAATTTTAAAATAATAAATATCGAGTGTTGCAAAATACCAATCGGGGGGGTAATATCTTTAACTATGAGGGATAATCATGACAATAAAATAGATGCTTCTTCCGGTCAAGACGACCTATTTGCTGTCACGTCGAAAGCTATGACCGGCGATGCCGCGGCTTTTGAAGAACTCCTGCGTAGAAAGATGCCGACTATTTCGTATCACATACGCATGATAATCAACAATGACAGCGATGTTGAGGACGTCATACAGGAGGTGGCACTGACAATGTATCGGAATATCAGGAAGTTGAACGACGTGAGGGCCGTCAATGTTTGGTTGCAACGAATCATCACGTCTCGCACGATGGATTACATAAGGAAAAACAAGAAGTATGACGACAAGGAAGACATCGATGATTTTGATAATGTCATTGCGGAGGAAAACAAAGAGTTCCTGCCCGCAGAATTTCTTGAAAGAGATGACGCTAGGACAATCATCAAGGAGGCTCTGAACAGCCTTCCGCCACAGAGAAAAAGGGCCCTGACCCTCTATTACTTCGAAGATATGTCATACAAGGAGATTGCCGAGATCATGGATCTTGCGCTCAGTAGTGTGGCGACTTCGATACTTCGCGGCAAGGCGACCATCAAGGAGAGGCTTGAGTCTTCGAATATGTTTGAGGGCGTCTCACCGCTGCTCGCGGCTGTGGCCATTCCGGGGTGGGGCGGCAGTACCGTGCTCGGCTCCATCATGGCTGATTCCATCGGCAGCTCCATTACTCCGTCTCAAATCAACCTGCTGACGGACACGAGCATGACCTACGTCAAGGCGAAGGCCATCGCTGCAATTCCGAAGGGTCACGGTTTCATCAACGGCGCAATCTGGACAGTTGCCACGACCGCCGTCTGCGTTGTCGCCGTGCTCGCTGTGTCCGGAAATCTGGGCGGGGCCGATTCGCCCGACATCGCGGATATACCTTTGGTGGTGCCTGAGGTCTCGACGGATCTCGGCCCTACGGTAACGGAGCCTGTCGATCCCATCAACCCGGGAGTGATAGCTTTTTCGGCAGGTGAGTGCGGTTGCGGGCATCTCAATCCTATCGAAGCGAGCATCGTGGATATGGATTTGTCCGACGGCAGTGCTGGCTGGTCAATCACAAATGTGGACACAGGGGAAGTAATACGGACCGGTGACGGAAGTGTCGTGCAAGGCCTGACCGAAAATGTGGGGACAACATTGCCTGACGGGGACTATTCCGTCGATTTCACGTTCAAGGATAGCGAAGGCCAATCGGCATATTTGAGCCGAGTTTTCACAATCGATTTTTCCGGAGCGGATATCCACTACGAATAGTCACTGAATTCACTGCGTCTTGCCTACGCAAGCTATAGCACGAATTTCAGGTACTCGCCGGTGTAGGATTTTTTCTTTTTGACGATTTCTTCGGGTGTGCCCGTGGCTACTATCTGCCCGCCGCGGTCGCCTCCTTCGGGGCCGAGGTCTATGATGTGGTCGGCTCTCTTGATGATGTCGAGGTTGTGCTCGATGACGACGACGGTGTTGCCGGAATCTACGAGTTTGTCCAATACCTGTGCGAGTTTGTCTACGTCGGCGAAGTGAAGACCAGTCGTCGGCTCGTCTAAGATGTACATCGTCTGCCCCGTGCTCCTTTTCGAGAGCTCGGTTGCGAGCTTGATACGCTGCGCTTCTCCGCCCGATAGCTGTGTCGAGGGTTGTCCAAGCTTGATGTAGCCTAGTCCGACGGCGTCGAGCGTTTCGAGTTGCCTTAGGATATTCGGCATATTTGCGAAGAATTCGAGCGACTCTGTGACGGTCATTTCGAGGACGTCGTAGATGCTCTTGCCCTTGAACTTGACTTCGAGCGTTTCCCTGTTGTATCTCTTGCCCCCGCAGACTTCGCAGGGCACGTAGACGTCCGATAGAAAGTGCATTTCGATTTTGATAATTCCGTCGCCCTTGCACGCCTCGCAGCGACCGCCTTTGACGTTGAAACTGAAGCGGCCTTTGCCGTAGCCCCGCATCTTTGCTTCCGGCAATCCAGAGAACAAATCTCTGATGGCGGTGAAGACTCCCGTGTATGTGGCGGGGTTTGAGCGTGGTGTTCGACCTATCGGGGACTGGTCGATGTCTATGACTTTGTCGATGAACTCGAGCCCCAAGATATCATCGTGTGCACCTGCACGGTCCTTGGCGCGGTACAGCTTTTGTGCGAGCTCCTTGTAGAGAATTTCGTTGACGAGTGTGGATTTGCCCGAGCCGGAAACGCCCGTTACGCAGATGAATTTGCCTAGGGGGAAGTCAACCGTCATGTCCTTCAAATTGTTTTCTCTCGCACCCTTGACAGTTACCATGTGGCCGTTTCCTTTGCGCCTTTCCGCGGGGACCTCGATTTTCTTTGCGCCCGAAAGATACTGCCCAGTAATGGATTTTTTGCAGGCCATGATATCCTCAGCGGTGCCTTCTGCCACGACGTAGCCTCCATGCTCTCCGGCTCCAGGCCCAATGTCCACGATATGGTCGGCCGCAAACATCGTCTCCCAATCGTGCTCGACGACGATCAAAGTGTTGCCGAGATTGGTCAAATCCCTGAGCGTCTGCAAGAGTTTCGCATTGTCCTTCTGATGAAGTCCGATACTCGGCTCGTCCAATATATAGAGCACGCCGACCAAGCTACTGCCTATCTGGGTCGCCAGCCTTATGCGCTGAGCCTCCCCGCCTGAAAGCGTACCTGCCGCCCGAGACAGCGTCAAATAGTCCAAGCCGACATTCACCAAAAAGCTGAGTCTGGCCTCGATTTCCTTCAATATCTGATTGGCGATTTGCAATTCCGTGTCGCTCAGTTTCAGGCTCCTGATGAAATCCAGAGACTTCCTCACGGACATGTCCGACAGCTCGGCGATATTCACATCCCCTACAGTTACCGCCAAAACCTCCGGCTTCAACCTCTTGCCGCCGCAGGTTTCGCAGGGCTCGAGCGTCATGTATTGCTCCATCTTTTCCTTGATATAGTCGGAAGAAGACTCCCGATAACGCCGCTCCATATTTGGAAGCACGCCCTCAAACGGGTGGTCCATATTGCTCGTCCGCCCCGTGCTGCGGCTCTTGTACGTATATTTCAGATGTTTGCCGTTCGTGCCGTAGAGCACCTCGTTTTGAAATTTCTTCGGCAGGTTCTCCCAAGGCAGGTTGACATCAACCTTGTGGTCTCTCGCGAGCACATCGATCATCTGTCGATAAAATCCCGAGAATTCCATGCTTGCGAACACCTTCGACAGAGCGCCTCCAGGTATGCTTTTCTTCGTATCGGTGATGATGAGCGAGGGGTCGATGGCCTGAATGAAGCCGAGTCCGTTGCAGACGGGGCAGGCTCCGAACGGCGAGTTGAACGAGAACATTCTCGGCTCAAGTTCCTCTATGCTCACGCCGTGTTCCGGACAGGACAGCGATGTCGAAAAGACCTTTTCCTCTTCAAATTGCTCCCTTTCCCCGTCGTCGTCCCCCTCGGGTTTCGGCCAAAGCACGTGGGCTATTATCAGCCCATCGCCGCTCTTTATGGCAAGCTCCGCCGACTCAGATATGCGCCCAAACGAGTCTTCCTTTCGAACGATTCGGTCGATAACAATCTCTATCGTGTGCTTGAAAGTCTTCTCAAGTTTGATCTCGTCCTCGCCGAGCACGTTGATGACTCCGTCAATTCTGACTCTTGTGAATCCCTCTTTTCTTATGGTTTCGAGCACCTTTTCGTGCATGCCTTTTTTGGCTCTGACGACAGGGGCCAGTAATGTAATTCTCGTGCCTTCCGGATATTCCATGAGGGTGTCTGCAATCTGGTCTACCGTCTGTGAGCTTATCTCCTGTCCGCAAATCGGGCAATGTGGCACGCCTATTCTCGCGTAGAGCAATCTCAGATAATCGTGTATTTCAGTAACCGTTCCGACGGTCGAACGCGGATTTTTGTGCGTCGTCTTCTGGTCTATCGAGATGGCGGGGGACAGCCCCTCGATGTATTCGACGTCCGGCTTTTCCATGCGGCCGAGGAACATTCTCGCATAGGAGGAGAGGCTCTCGACATACCGCCTCTGTCCCTCCGCATAGATGGTGTCGAAGGCCAGTGAGCTCTTTCCCGAACCCGACAGCCCCGTCAAAACTACAAATTTGTCTCTGGGTATAGTTAAATCTATATTCTTCAAATTGTGCTCATTCGCACCCTTAATGATTAAATCCTTAGCCAACTTTTCTCTCCTACCTAACGTCATTGCGAGCGTAGCGTGGCAATCCACAATCAAATTTAGCTGGATTGCCGCGCTTCGCTCGCAATGACAAATACTCTGCCAAATAATTTATTACATTTAATTATAACACGACATATCAATTACTGGAAGAACTAATGTTTACTTGAGTCTATGCAAAATGCAAACCGTCATTGCGAGCGTAGCGTGGCAATCTAATGCAACAAAACATGGATTGCCGCGCTTCGCTCGCAATGACGACTTGCTGGCAATATGTTATCATATACAAGGAAACCAACAAAAATTAGCAGATTTATACCACGAAAGCAACAAAAAGCAATAAAAACCAACAAAATGAGTGATACAAAAACCAACAAATTCAAATTGGTCTCGGACTTCAAGATGACGGGGGACCAACCCGAGGCCGCCGCCGCCCTCACGCAGGGTCTGATTGACGGCAAAAAATTTCAGACATTACTGGGAGCGACCGGCTCCGGTAAGACTTTCACGATGGCAAATGTGATACAGCAGGTGCAGCGTCCCACCCTCATCATTTCGCACAACAAGACTTTGGCGGCACAGCTCTGCGGCGAGTTCAAGGAATTTTTTCCCGAAAACGCCGTCGAGTATTTCGTCAGTTACTACGACTACTATCAGCCCGAGGCATACGTGCCTTCGACGGATACCTACATCGATAAAGATTCGGACATCAACTTCGAGATAGACAAGCTCAGGCATTCGGCGACGGCGGCAATCAGCGAGCGCAGGGACACCATCATCGTTGCAAGCGTGAGCTGTATCTATGGTCTCGGCGACCCGATCGATTACGAGGAGCAGACACTCAATCTGAGGCCGGGAATGGCAAAGTCCAGACGCGACATCCTTATGAAGCTCGTCGATATTCAGTACAAGAGAAACGACATGGGCTTTGACCGAGGCGATTTCAGGGTCAGGGGCGACGTCATCGACATCTATCCGGCTGGAGCCGACGCACCCGTCAGGGTCGAACTGTTCGGCGATGAAATAGAATCCATCAAGGAAATAAATTACGTTACCGGCGAGATTACTGGCAAAAGAAATCACATAGCGATATTTCCGGCATCCCATTATGTTACTTCCAAGGAGAAGACGGCCCTAGCGGTCCAGTCCATCGAGGAGGAACTCGAAGAGAGGCTGACTTGGTTCAGGGATAGGGGCCAACTTCTCGAGGCTCAGAGGATTGAGCAGAGGACGCGCTACGACCTCGAAATGCTTCGCGAGGTCGGGACTTGCAAGGGCATCGAAAATTACTCGAGGCATCTTGCCGGACGCACGGAGGGTAGCAGACCCTTCACGCTTATCGATTATTTTCCGGACGATTTTCTCATCATTATCGACGAAAGCCACGTCATGTTGCCGCAACTTCGGGCTATGCATGCGGGGGACAGAAGCAGGAAAACGTCTCTGGTTGACTACGGCTTCAGACTGCCGTCGGCGCTCGACAACAGGCCGCTCAAATTCGAGGAATTCATGACGCTCGTCAATCAAGTCGTCTTCGTCAGTGCAACGCCGGCGGATTACGAAAAGGAAATTTCCGAGGGGATTTCCGCTGAGCAGGTAATAAGGCCAACGGGACTCGTCGATCCTGTGGTCGATGTCAGGCCAGCGAAAAACCAGATTGACGACCTCATATCCGAAATAAACAAAGTCACGGAAAAAGGCGAAAGGGTCCTCGTTACTACACTCACGAAAAAGATGGCGGAAAGCCTCACGGACTATCTGGCGAAGGCCGGAATCAAGGTCAAATATATGCATTCCGACATACTGACGATGGAGCGAATGGCCATTTTGCGCGAGCTACGCATGGGCGAATTCGACGTGCTCGTCGGTATCAACCTGCTCAGAGAGGGGCTCGACATACCCGAGGTCTCCCTCGTTGCTATACTCGATGCGGACAAGCAGGGTTTCCTGAGAAACGAGACATCCCTCGTGCAGACGATCGGGCGGGCGGCGAGAAACGCGCATGGCCGAGTGATCATGTATGCGGAAGAAATAAGCGATTCCATGAGGCGCGCTATGGACGAAACCGACAGGCGCCGCACGAAACAGCTCACCTACAACAAGGCAAACGGTATCACTCCGAAGACGATAGAAAAGGCCGTCCGCGATGTGATTGAGGCCACGAGGGTAGAGGAAGAAGTTACCCTCAGCAACTACAAGAGCAGAGCGAAGAACGAAATGACCGGCAAAGAACGGCAGGATTACATCAAACTCCTCGAAAAGCAGATGAAGGAAGCCGCCGCAAAACTGGAATTCGAAAAGGCGGCCCTACTGAGGGACCGCCTCCTAGAAGTTCGCGCCTAAATCCTATCTCGCGATGTATTAGTCGCTTTATCTATGTAAAATTTGCGAGATAAAGCGATTAATAATACGTTTTGACATTTACATTTTGGCCAAAGCTGTGTATAGTATGCACTATAAACGGAATCGGAGCAATGAATATTAATCGCTTTATCCATATGTTTTTTGCAACATAAAGCGACTAATATAAAGGGGTGGCGGCATGAAAATAGTTGGACGAAAAAAAGAAGTATTAGATTTGCGCGACTATGTCGCTGCTGACCAACCGGATTTTCTCGTAGTATATGGACGACGCAGGGTAGGCAAAACGTATCTAATCAGGGAGTTCTTTGACGACAAATTCTGCTTTTATACCACGGGTTTGGCACAAGCAGACAAAACGGAGCAACTGAAGGAATTCAATAGTGCTCTAAATAGATATGGCACAAAGAAATATGATATAGCTTCAGATTGGTTCACGACATTCCATCAACTGCGGGATTTGATTGAAACATCACCTACCGATGGCAAGAAAGTTGTATTCCTCGATGAAATGCCTTGGATGGACACTCATAGGTCGGGATTTCTTTCAGGCTTGGAATCATTTTGGAATGGGTGGGGCTCCGGAAGAAGCGACCTGTTGCTTATCGCTTGCGGGTCTGCCACCTCGTGGATTACCAACAAGCTATTTCGAAATCTGGGCGGGCTTTACAATAGGGTTACTAAACGAATGCACTTAGCACCATTCACCTTGTCCGAATGTGAAGAATTCTACAAGTCAAATGGGGTCGTATATAGCAGGCAGCAAATCGTGGAAAGCTATATGATTTTCGGCGGCATCCCTTACTACATGAATCAGGTCGAGCGCCACCTGAGCCTTTCACAAAATGTCGACAGGCTATGCTTTAAGACCGGAGGGCAATTGACTGATGAATACGACACTCTTTATTCATCTCTATATGAATATCCAGAGAAGCATATGCGCATCGTGAACGCACTCGGCGACAAAGCTATGGGGCTGACGCGATCCGAGATCATTGATGCGACGGGCCTCACAAACAGCGGAGCACTTACAAAGACATTGACTGAACTTGAGGATTGTGGCTTCATCAGGAAATACTACGGTTATGGAAAGAAAAGCCGAGATGCAGTATATCAACTGATCGATTTCTTCTCACTGTTTTACCTAAAGTACATGCGCGACAAGAACCATATTGACGAAGATTTCTGGGTGACAAATTTGCAATCCGGTCAAATGAATGCATGGAGCGGCTACGCCTTTGAGCAGGTATGCCTCTGTCATATACATCAAATCAAGAAGGCGCTCGGCATCTCCGGAATTTCGTCAAGCGTATATTCTTGGCGAAGTAAAGTTGCCAATCCGGGTGCGCAAGTTGACCTTGTCATCGACAGACGCGATGGTGTCATCAATTTATGTGAAATGAAATATTCCAACAAGGAATACACGATAACAAAGAAATACGATGGTGAATTACGCAACAAGCAAAGTGCCTTTTATAGTGAAACCAAGACTCGCAAGACGCTGCACAACACTTTCGTCACGACTTATGGTCTAAACCACAACGAGTATTGGGGCAGTATTCAATCAGAAGTAACTATGGACGATTTGTTTGAGTGAAATCAATTCATTCGTATTCGAAAAGGCGGCCCTACTGAGGGACCGCCTCCTAGAAGTTCGCGCCTAAAGCCTCTCTCGCAATGTATTCTTATGCGATGGATTTCTCGCTTGTATCTCTGCCTGTACTTCTCACCTTGTAGACCACAAGCAGCGCAATCTGCACGATGAAGATGGCAGCGACAAGCATCGTCCAATTGTTCACCCAAATCATCGGCTGCGTGAAGTCCTCGAGAACAATCCAGACTATGAGCGTAACAACACCGACTATGCAAGTCAGTATTCTCAGTATTTTACCGCCTCGGCGCCTCGTCTCATCATCACCATACGTGTCGATGCCGGTTCTGCGGCGTCCCGTCAAGGCCCCTACCGCAAGGATTATCGAAAGAATGACGCCTGCTATCGAGATGATGCCTGACAGCAAGCTCCAAGCACCCTCGGCAGTTAATCCGCCAAGCGGCACATTGCCGTTCGCAAGGTCCGTAATGATATTTCCGGTCTGGGCCTCGAGTCTCTGCTGAACAGCGGGGCTGAACGTCGAAGACTCGGGCTCGGCCGGTTCCGCAACCACAGGGGGCGCGGGTGCGGGTGTCGGTGTAGGATTGGGTGTAGTAGTCGTTGTCGTAGTGGTGATATTGCTTTCCCAAACCGCGTAGAGTGTCACGTTTCCTGTGATTGCCAACCTCTCGCCGCCCGTGTAAGCCGCCGAAGTAGCACTCGCACTTCCGGCCCAACCGAGGAATGAGTAACCCGTTCTCGCAAGACCGCCCGAATTTCCGAGCAAGGTCGCCCTGCTGCCGGCTTCGTAGGCGTTACCGTCCGTCGGGACGCTGCCCGAGGTGGCACCATTCGCATTGTAGCTCACCTGATATGTGTCCACCTGCGGAGGCGGTGGGGGAAGTTCATTCTGTTGCCAGACCGCATAGAGGTTGATATGTCCAGTAATGTTCGGGACAGCCTGATTTGCGTTGTGTGTAACGGTTCCTTCCGCTGCTGTTGACCAACCTATGAAGGAATACCCTTCTTTGGCAAGACTTCCCGCATCGGAAACCACCCAAGCCGAACCCTTCTCAAGGGTAAGCCGTGCGGGCTCCGTGCCCGAAGTATGACCGTTGCCATGATACGTAATGCTGTATTTCGCGACAGGCACAGGAGCAGGCGGATTCTTCTTCCATACAGCAAATAACTTCAAATTTGCAGTAACATTTTCAATTTTATCACCTGACTGATACTTGACTTTTCCATCGGTACTTGTAGCCCAACCTTTGAATGTATAGTCAGTCTTTTTATATTTATTAGTGGCAATGGTGTAATCCTTCCCATGCTTGACGGTGGCCTGCGTCATGGTCCCCGAGGTGCTTCCGTTGCCATTGTAAGTTACTTTATATTCAACCAACTTCCATTGAGCGTAGAGAACCACATCGCTGTTTTCGAGAGTAATATTATTGTTTTTGGAGTATGATTTCCCACTGCCATCAGCCTCTGTATTCCAGCCGTTGAATAGATAATGCTGTCTGCTGAATCTCGTTATATCATTGCCGACTACCTTTACGACCTCCGTGCCATTGAAAGGATTGTCCGACTCTGCGTAGGTATCTGCAGGGTCTGAACCGTCATTCGCATTGTACAGCACGGTATATTCAGGGCGAGTAAGTGATACTGCGGCTGTTCTACCGTTCTCACTTGTAATATTGGTAGATCCTATTTGCCCCAAATCATAAAGGGTTTTGCCTACCGCGAGTTTGTTGTTCTCTACGGTCTTCACATCGACATCAGGGGTGGTGAATTCAAACGTTGAAATATACTCCCCACCGTTGACAATTGGAGCTCCGACAAACTTGAGGGCTGTGATACCTCCGGGTAGATTGCCACCACTCTCATATTTTGTCCATGAAAGGCCTCTAACCGTGGTCAAATTTGCGGCACTACGGCGAATCGCATCAGTACTGTACCAGACTTCTATGTCACCAACGGTGTTCACCCTTTCCGTCAATTCACCACCGGCAGTAGCCGACCAACCGTTGGAATCCTCATTTTGCGGCAAAACGAAGTACGCTTCCGTTGCGCCTGTCATAGCTGAATCGTAGCTGTTGAACAGTCGTATTCTAAAGTTTCCGGCCATTTTCTCATTCATCGTCGGTGCTGAAGATGATGAACCGTTATATGAGCGATAGGCATTCGGGTCATATGGAAGAGGTGTCGGATTGTCATATGCCTTGGTATTACTCACATCAACACTTACATCTAGCCGAGCGGCAGGCGTTGAACTCACGGTGATAGAATTGACACCGCTGGAATGGTAACCCGCTCCGGAAATCGCAGCCGGCACCCAAGTGGAATCGGTAAGATAGTTTGCAGTAGCCGACACCGATCCCAAGTATTCACTTCTCTGGGAACCGTATATGTCGTATGACGGCTCTGAATAGCTATGGAATACGGATGCAGAGTCATCATAGGGCCAATACCAACTGTTGCGTCCTGCGTGTTCCCAGTCGGATGTGGCTATTATGACAGCCTTAGAATCTGACCGTGCCAGCGCTATGTTTCCGGTAGCGCTCTCGCTCAACTGTGTTTTGAGCACCACATTGACGGTGTTGTCATTCACGTCAGCCGGTGAAGTGCCGGTGCCAAACGTTTGCCCTTTGAAAGATACCGCTACTACATTACCGCCGTTATGGCCTTTGATTGCCCTGCCTTGGGCGTCTTTGAGTAGAGTAACACTCGTGGGCTTGATCGTATTATCCTGACTATCTGTGGCAATAAGGTTTTTGAAAGTCCCATCCGGATTTTTCGCAGATACATCTGTAGGTGCCAAAATATATGCAGGGAGGTCAAAGATTATCACAGGGTCATGGTTGATTCTATATGTACAACCATTTTCCCAAACGATAGTGTTATTGCCTTTGATATAGATATCGGAACTGGGCTCCAAATCGCTTATGCTACTTCCAAATCCCGAATCCGGCGAAGTGGAAATTTCTTCTACCGTCACTCGGTAATCCTGCGAAACTCGCTCACCCACAATGATGGGAACCCTATTGAATTCCAGACCAAGCGCATCCCCCGAAACATATTCTGGCAGTGGGGATTCATTCAGATTTGTATATACGCGCCCTTCCAAATATGAGAGAACTCCGTTGCCTGTCGGTGCGTTCACCTTTCCCCATGTTTCGAACAGGGCAGGACAATCGGTGAACGTTCCGGCACCGGATCCCATTGGGTGGATTGGACGCCAAAGCTTGGAATAAGCCATCTTCTCGATATGTTCGAATGTAACTGTGAACCAATCCCCTTCTGTAAGTGCCTTCGGCAATGTCCAATAGGTCTCCGCAGTGGGGCTCAAAACCACTTCCACATTACTGCCTTTGCTGTCGGTGTACTTGACCTTATCTCCAGGATACAGTCCAATCTTGCCTGCCGTCTTATTGAACCTGATTTTGTCAATTGTAGTCGCTCCGGCAAGCTCTCCGTCCGTAATATTGATCTTGACAGACACGTCCTTGGTGTCCGGATTGAACTGATCCACATAGGCGCGCAGCAGCGGTTGTGATGTATTCAAATAACGATTGATGTACGAGCTTTTCGCATTATAAAAAGTGTCAAACTCCCAAGCCGCTCCGCGAGGCGCCAAATACATATCAAACAGATTCATAGTTACAAGTGTACTTGGTATACTGCTGCTTTTGTTGACGTCAGCAGTAGCTTCTCCGGGGAAAAATCCATTGTGATTTCCGGTGATGACCGTTGAACTATTCGGAAAGTTTATATGAAAATCCTCATTTAGACTGCTGCTGGTTGTTATTTTGACAGGGATATTGTAAGAGTATGCATTAGTCTGCAGTCCTACAATATTTGGATATGTGATGGTCAGAATACCGCCTGACCAAGTAATAGTCCCTGAACCATTAAAGCCTGTTCCTTTTTCAAAGGCAAACGCCGTATCCAAAGTCAGACCTTTTCCGCTCAAATAATCCGATAGCGATGGATTTCCTGCTTTATCTACGGTTGCGTTGTTGAAATCTATGGTAATCGTGCTATCTTTTACGTTTCCCGGATAGCCCTGTCCCCTTATGGCAAGGGTCATTTCACGTGCCGTACCGTCTCTCTGTAAGGTGCTATCTTGGTTGGTAGCCGGATCGAGAAACATAGCGGAAAGGTATTGTGATCCCAAATCAAGGGTGGACGAAATATCCTTTGAAATATCCGTCCCATCGTCACCGGTAAGCGTAGCCGTGATTTTTGTATAGTCTCCGTCCATGCCTTGGAAAACATGTCCTGCGTCATTCAATACAAAATCCAAGTTTATAGTAGTATAAATTCCTGTTGATGTCCCAGCACTGGAAATCTGGTATGTAACGGTATTATTCGTTCCATAGACACCGGTCCCGCCAACAACTCCATTGCCGATTTGTCCTTCGGGATGTTCGTTGTTACGTGGAGTTGCCACGAAAACATTCGGATATGTGATTGTCAGCGAATAATTCTGCTCGACTGTCGGCAGGTTTATTGAAAACCCCATCGGGTATGACACTCCGAAGTTAATCGTCCTGTCCGGTTTGTAGCCATCATTTATCCAGCCACCCGAAAAATCCGAGCCGCCAAGAGCAAGTGTGCCGACATCGAGGGCATCTACTTCTGGGACAGGATTTTCCTGCTCGCTATCGGCCATCGCAAATTGCGGTATCAGAACGCCGAGCAGCATTACTGCTGTCAGCAAAATTGCGAGCCATCTTTTGTGACTTGTAGTACGACTTATTTTGTTATTCATTTGTTTTTCCCCATTTCTACATAAAATTCTTTTTCATCATGTGGTTTCAGCATCCCAACCGAAACTCATGATAGTGGAGTAATAAGTTTTACAATAGCACAGATACATGTTCCTATGCTTTTACTGCTCAAAAACCCAATTTTTTTATAAATATTTATTTTGTTGCTGTTTGGCGGACTATTCTATTTCAAATTCGCGGGATTTCTCTATTTTATTGCCAGCCTCATCTGTGAAACTGTAGCTCAGCGTGTAGGTTCCCAATCTCTTGTCCGACAGAAGCGCCTGAAAAGCGGACGAGGGGTCTGTGCCTTCACCTTCATACAGGGTGGTTTCTCCTCCGTCCATTACTGACCAGACGGCCTCTTCGTATTCGAAATTCGCGCCTACCAGTTTGGCCGCTTTGGGGTTGACATGCCCATCCTCGCCAAGGCCTGAGATGAATTCAATTTCACCCTCCGCGGCAATATCTACAGGCGTTACTTCCTCCGCGACTGGCAGCTCGTCCGCCGGATTCTGAGTAACAGGTACGGCAGGGGCTTCGGAAACCGGTGGCGCTGTAGCCGGCACCGACTCAAAGCCACCCGTGTAATAAACCGTAGTAACTGCGACGCCTGACAATGCCAACACTGAAGCCGCCGCCACGGCCAAAAACTTGCCGGATAGGACAGAAGCGACGCCCGCGCCCTTTGCAACAACGGCCGCACCCGCGAGTGAAAGACCCAACTTGCCTTGCACCAACTTGATAGAGCCATCGGTGACCAACAGAGCCTCTTGACTTTTCAAGACCTTGCCAAGAACGGAACTCCGCTCGGTATTGCCTACTTCGATTTTCTCAAGTTGATCCTTAATCATTTTCCTTGCCCTTACCAGATTCGTAGACACCGTCTTGATGGATACGCCCATGATTTCCGAAATTTCACTGTAGCTGAGGTCATCGTAATGGTAAAGAAATATCACCTCGCGCCTCTTCTCAGGCAGACTCATTACCACCTGATATAGCTTACTTGAAAGTTCCATATCCTCAGCGTATTTTTCCGGCAGAAACTCCCTGTTGTCTTCCTCAATTACTATGTCGAATTCGTCATCGTCAATGTCGATGTCGTCCTTGCGGTTCCCACGCTTCGACAGCATTCTCCTGCAAACGTTTTGGCAAATCCTGAGCATCCAGACATCGATGGCCTCCGGACTCTTCAGCTTCCTTATGCTCTTGAACATGAGCATGAAGGTTTCCTGAGCCGCGTCCTCAGCATCGTGAATATTGCCAAGCATGGAGTAAGCGTTGTAAATGACACTACTCGTCTTCTTCTTGCAAAGCTCCTCAAATGAAGGAATGTCGCCCTTCATAGCTTTTGCCGCCAAATCAATTATTTCTATTTCTGTCATTTCCCCGATACTCTAATCACACAGATACAACAAAACGCAAAAATACTGCTTCAATTACAAATTACACGATACTTTCAAGCTCCGACAGCCACAGGGCCGCCGATGCGTCGGCAGGCATCCGCCAATCACCCCTCGGCGACAGCGTTACCGTACCTATCTTCGGCCCATCAGGAAGCGTATTTCTCTTGAATTGGCTCGAGAAAAATCTCCTGATGAAGAGTTTGAGCCAACTTAGGATTGCCTCTTCATCATACACTCCGGAAAAAGCATGGACGGCGAGGGCAAATATCTGCGTCGGCTTTCTGCCCCACCTGAGCATGTGGTAGAGGAAGAAATCGTGAAGCTCGTATGGCCCTATTATCTCTTCGGTCTTCTGCGCAATCTCGCCATTGACGGGTGGGAGTAACTCAGGGCTGACCGGAATTTCAAGGATTTCCGCGAGGATTTCCTCCGCCATTGTGAAACCTTCCATGTGCGAAATATGCGAAATGATGTAACGCACGAGGGTCTTCGGCACGGAGCAGTTGACGCCGTACATGCTCATATGGTCGCCGTTGTATGTCGCCCAGCCGAGAGCGAGTTCCGAAAGGTCGCCGGTGCCCACGACGATGCCGCCGTGCTTGTTCGCGAGGTTCATGAGTATGAGCGTCCTTACGCGTGCCTGCGCGTTTTCGTAGGTGTTCGACCTGTCGTCTTCGCCGACCCCTATGTCTTTCAGGTGAAGGCTGACCTCGTTTTCGATCGGTATCTCGAGCAGCTCGACGCCTATCGCTTCGCAGAGTCTTTCCGCACTGTTCTTCGTCAATTTCGTCGTGCCAGGCCCAGGCATCGTTACCGCCACGATGTCGGAAAACGGCCTTCCCAAGGCCTTCATGGACTGACAAGTAATGAGTAATGCCAGCGTGCTATCGAGTCCACCGCTGATGCCGATGACGGCTTTTTTTGCAAAGCTCGCCTCGAGCCTCTTCATGAGCCCCGAGGTCTGCATACGAACGATTTCCTCGCAACGCTCCTCCCTCGCAAGGGTCCCCGATGGAACAAAGGGGTGTGCCTCAACTTCGCGGTACTTCAAGGAGTTTTCCTGCTTCTGCGAAAATCCGACATAGGTGTAGCCGCCCTCAGAGGAGCTACCTCCGAATGAAGTAAGAAATCTCCTGTCGTGGGCAAGCCCCCGTATATCGATGTCAGCCAAGACCGCTCCATCAGCAAAAGGCTTCCTCTCGCCCAAAATCCGTCCATTCTCCGCTATCAGACTGTGGCCGGAAAACACCATGTCGCTCGTGCTCTCGCCATAACCCGCGTTTGCGTAGATGTAGGCGGAAACGAGCCTTCCCGACTGACTGCCGCAAAGCAGACGGCGGTAGGAGTCCTTGCCGATGGTCTCGTCTCCCGCAGAAAGGTTGACTATGACGGTAGCACCCGCCTGTGCATGACGCACGCTCGGAGGCAGCGGCGCCCAGAAGTCCTCGCAAAGCTCCGCAGAAATGACGAGTTCCGGCAACTCTGCACATCTGAAAAGTATATCCGTCCCAAAGGGAATGGGCGCCTCCTCATCAAGCGCAGCATCGTAGACATATGTCGTCTCGAAAGGCGCAGGCGCAAAATGCCGAAGCTCATAGTACTCCCCATAGTTCGGAATATGCGTCTTGGGCACGAGCCCGAGCAAAGTCCCATCCGCATAGCCCGCGGCCACATTGTACAGTTTTCCTTCATATATATAGGGAAGCCCGACAAAGACAATTTCATCCGTGCCAGCCGAGGCCGCCACCAATCCTCTCAAAGCCGCCTTCGCCGCCTCAAGCAAGGTATCCTGCAAGAACAAATCTCCGCAGGTATATCCGGTGATGGAAAGCTCCGGAGTGACAATGATCTTCGCCCCCTGCTTTCGCGCCTCATCTATCCCAAGCTGGATCTGCTCGGCATTATACTCCGGCTCGGCCGGCCTGACCCTCGGCGATATTGCACAAGCTGTGACAAATCCTTCGTATTGTTTTGACATAATTTTACTCCCTATTTTCCACCTATTATCAGGCTATTAAAGTATAGCATTTTACTATCGCCTTCGCCAATAGTTGCTCTACCGCCGAGCACATAGAAAACTGCGACAGCCTATTCGGCTATCGCAGGTCTCAATGTTATAGAAGAAGTAAGAAGTTAGATGTAAGTATGAATAGACTATTCCTCAAACAATATAGTTGAGAGATAGCGTTCACCTGTGTCAGGTAGAAGCGCGACGATTGTCTTGCCCTTGTTGGCAGGATCGTTCGCGAGCTTCGTGGCTGCTGCGACGGCGGCGCCCGAGGAAATTCCCACTAGGAGGCCTTCACTCTTTGCAACCGTGCGACTTGCTTCGAAAGCTTCGTCAGCCGTGATTTTGATAACTTCGTCATAAATGTCCGTGTTGAGCGTGTCAGGAACAAAGCCTGCGCCGATACCCTGAATCTTGTGCGGACCGGCCTTGCCTTCCGAAAGGACAGGAGAGTCTGACGGCTCTACAGCGACGATTTTGACCGCAGGGTTCTTTGACTTGAGATATTCGCCAACGCCGGTAACCGTTCCACCCG
Source organism: Eubacteriales Family XIII. Incertae Sedis bacterium (assembly GCA_031261345.1). GTDB lineage: Bacteria > Bacillota > Clostridia > Peptostreptococcales > Anaerovoracaceae > JAISKC01. The sequence goes on from JAISKC010000065.1 coordinate 59,572, forward strand.
TGCCGACTCCGGCTACGAAGATGTCAACTTTGCCATCTGTGTCGTCCCAAATCTCAGGACCTGTTGTCTCTCTGTGGACCGTCGGATTTGCGGGGTTCACGAACTGACCAGGGATAAATCCGCCCTCAGTCTCAGCTGCGAGTTCCTCAGCCTTTGCGATTGCGCCCTTCATACCCTTTGCGCCCTCCGTCAAAACGATTTCGGCACCGTAGGCCGCGAGGAGCTTTCTGCGCTCAACCGACATGGTCTCGGGCATGGTGAGAATGATACGGTAACCTCTGGCGGCCGCAACTGATGCGAGACCGATACCGGTGTTGCCGCTCGTGGGCTCGATGATGACTGAACCCGCCTTGAGCTTGCCGCTCTTCTCGGCGTCGTCAATCATTGCGAGAGCGATTCTATCCTTGACACTTCCTGCCGGATTGAAATACTCGAGCTTTCCAAGAATTGTTGCTCCGTCGGCCTTTTTCTCGGAATACTTTCCAAGACTCAGCAAGGGAGTTTTGCCGATTAGATCTGTTAAGCTATTTGCTATCTTTGCCATAAAACACCTCCATGTTTTTCATATAACCATATAACCATATATGTTTTGTATGTTAATAGTATATCGCCATCGTAACATTGTCAACCCCTATTTCAAAAAACTTTTATAAAATCCAGTGATATTTCAGAATTGAAAGAATTGAGATGATATGTTAGGATAATGCCTATGAGTAATAATGATGTGAGAAAACCCGTTTTTGACATGCTAGACCTGCTCGGCTTGGAATATGGGCTACTTGAGCACCCCGCCGTTTTCACACAGGAGGATAGCGAGCTTCGCGGGATAGACTCCGAGGGACTTTCCGTCACGATCTACAAAAATCTATTTCTCAGAAACAAGAAGAAGACCGCCTACTATCTGATTTCATTGCCCCTTGAAAAGCGTGCCGACCTCAAAACCATCGCAAAAATGCTCGGCAAGGAACGGCTCAGTTTCGCCTCCGAATCCGACCTCTACGAAAGGCTTCACATCAGACCTGGCTCGGTTTCATTTTTGAACATAGCCGGAGCGGCGGCGGCAAACCCCGACGGGTGGGAAAAGGGCTCCGTCAAATTCATTATCGACAAGGAGGCTTTCACCCACGAGCACATCGGCGTTCACCCAAACGACAACACAGCCACCGTATTACTGGCTCCAAAGGATATCCACAAAATATTTGAGCATTACAAAGCCGACCAAGTATTTATGGAGCTAGGCTGATTACACAAACGAATTTGCAAAGCCGTCATCCCGGGCCTTATGCATTGTCATTGCGGGCTATGTGCCCCAACGGGGTATGACCCGCAATCCAGCCCTTGCCTTTATGCGACGTATTCCTCTTCGTACTCCGAAGCCTTTCTCGCACTTCTGAGCTTGTAGACTACCAGTAAGAAAAGGTGCACGATGAAGACGATTCCAACGAAGAGCGTCCACTTGTTGATCCAAACCATCGGCTGCGAGAAATCATCGAGAATGATCCAGACAATGAGCGTGAACACACCCGCGAGGCACGTCAGCACCTTGAGTAGCTTGCCCTGCCTGCGTCTCTTTTCACTCTCTTCATATCTATAGGCAATTTCATCCGCCTCATCGCCACGGCGACGCTTCGTGAATGCACCTATCACAAGAATGATAGAGATGACAACAGCCACTATCGACATGATACCGGATAGCAAACTCCAAGCACCCTTAGCACCGAACCCGCCAAGCGGCACATTGCCGTTCGCAAGGTCGCTCAGGATATTGCCCGTCTGCGCCTCAAGTCTTTGCTGATCAACAGGACTGAATCCAGCGAAGCTCGGACTCTCAGGCACAACCGGCTCAGACTCCTCGGTTACATTCGTGTCCGTCGGCGGATTGACAATCGTCGGCGCCACAACATTCGCCTGCCAAATGGCATAAAGTGTAACATCGCCGGTAATGGTCAGATTTTCACCGCCTGTGTAAGTCGCCGCAGTCGCACCCGCATTCCTGCTCCAACCGAGGAAGGTATAGCCCGTCCGAGCGAAAGCATTCTGAAGTATGGAGTGGCTCGAACCCGCCAAAATGTTCGCCACAGGATTGATATTCCCCGAAGTGCTCCCATTGCCGTCGTAGGTAACGGTGTAGCTGACCAGAGGATTGACCACAATCTCCGGCTCCTCAACCTGCCAAACGGCGTAGAGATTGACATTCCCCGTGATGTTGGCCACCTGCTGATCTACCTTATGAGAAACGCTGCCGTCCGCCTTCGTGCTCCAGCCGAGGAACGAGTAGCCGTCCTTCACAAGACTGCCGATTGGTGAAACCGTCCAAGCCTCTCCGTGATTAACCGTGAGGGCCTTTGGCACATCGCCCGAAGAATGACCGTTGCCGTGATAAGTAATCGTGTAGGAAATCCTGCTCCACTGCGCGGTATAGGTGGCGTTTTCAGTAACTTTCGAGGCGATAGCCTTATCCCAGCCCTCAAATTTCCAGCCAACTTCGCCAGTAACTTTAGGCTCTGCAGGGGTATTCGGAGGTGTGTTCCCTGAGTAATTAAGACCACTCACAGTCTTCGGGCTGAATGTCCCGTGCGTGCCAGGCAGATACTTCACCGTGTAGTCTATTGGTTTCCAGACCGCGTGTAGTTCTGTCTTCTCCTTTATACGGAAATCCGCAAATGAAGCCACGTCAAAACCTGTGTCGGGTTCCGTTCCATACTTGTCAGAAGACCAGCCGAGGAAAGTATAACCCGCACGAGCAAAGCTCAGAGCAGTAGCGACACTCGGCGTGACCTTTTCATTCTTTTTCTGCGTCATATCCCGTTTTTTGGTGTCGGTTTCGGAAGTATTCCGATAATATATAAGTTTCACAGCGTCGCTCGGGTCGATATAGCGAGCCCTGAATTCGGTATCACCCTTAACTGAGAACGTCATGCCAGGATAATAGACTATGCTATCGAAACGAATATCCGTGTCGCCAATATAGCGTTCCCAACCAGCAAAGACGAGACCGTTTTTCGTGAAATCAGCATTAGCTGCAATGCGTGCTGAAGCATTCAACCCATAAGAATTTAAGTCAACAGGCACGCTCCCTGTGCCGCCGTTCGTATCATATTTGACGGAAAGAGTCGGCAACACCCATATTCCAAACACCTCGGTATCGGCATAGACAGGTCTATCGAAGTCATAGCGAACGGTATTTGAGTCGACAATGGTGAACCAACCAAGGAATTCGCCAAATATAGGGTCAATCTCTCCGACTTCATAGAAACCAGGGTCGTCAACCATTCCGCCATCAGCAACACCCACCGTTTCAAGAACCGGTTCGGATTGTGCTTTTTTGAAGCTGACATTATGGTCAACAGTCACAATCTTTGCGTAGAGTATCTGCACAACACCATTTTCCGGAGTTTCAGTTTTTGCAGGCATTGTTTCGGTTTTGAAGTCAAACGGAGTAAGAAAGTTGCTATCGGTAAACCAGCCTTGAAATTCTTCATTGTCGGCTAACCCTAAAACTGTCTTTGCTTTTTCTTGGTCTTCTACATTGCAAGGTTCAAGGCCAGCCACCGATGCTTCGTACTTCACCAGTTCGGAGTTCGGAATTGAATTGTGAGTTGCGCCCGTTTCAAAGCCGAGTTTGAAGGACAGACGACGATAAAAAGAATAATAGTGAGCACCGGCTGCGCCTCCACCGGTACTGCCACCAAATTGATAGAAAAGATCATCTCCGGATGTTCCTTTTTCAAATTGATATGTTGGCATCTGAGCTCCGTTAGGATTGCCGTATGCCATAATACCATTTTCACGTATAAACGCATGATATACAGAAGTACCGGTGAGGACAGCAAATGGTGGGCTGACATTACCGAGCTCGAAATATTGGCTTCCTTCGGGAATATTCATATCCGTGCCATTATTAAATTTCAAAGTTTCTATCCGCAATCGTGGTGCATTATCATCCGAAACAACGTCTTTTTGTACACCAGGTGATGAAACTCCTGTGGAATCCTGATCAAGTGCCTCAAAATAACTAACAAAATGAACTATACGTTGATATGACCAATTCGGAGTTGTTGTAAATGTGGTGCCGGTATACGAACCATAATAGTTGCCTTCAAAGGCATATGGCACCGTACTGAGCATCCAAGCCGCATTAACACTGCCAAAGCTCGCTTGACGATGTGTCTCTGTCCCATTTTCAGTTGCCTTAAGTTGTTGGACTCCATCCACCGTATAGGTGGTTGGTGACACATCCTCACTTGACATTCCAAGTTTGGCTTGGAATTGATATAGAAATGTATCTGTACCTGTCAATGTTTTCTGCACTCCCAAAGGATAGGCTCGATTGGGCTGAATATTGATTTCGAGTTTTGAGTTTGCATTTTTGCCATACGTTCCCAAGTTCACCTGTAGTGTATATATGGTCCGAGTATAATAAACATTGATAATAGTTGAATTATCACCACGTAGCTTCTCCGTCGTTGACTTATAAAAAGCTGAATAAGGTGCCCCTCTATTATAGGAAGGAAGCCAAGTCAATATTGCGTTTTTGAAAGCAGTTGATGTTGGCACTTGTGCTTCCGATACAGATGTCTCTACTCCGGCCACACCGGTCTTATTTTCCATATACGCAAATTGATAGTTTGAGGGATCATCCTTGTCAAAATCCAAAGGTTTATTTTCCTTCTCAACCCAATAAACGACCTTATAATTCACACTTCCACCTGTATAAATTGCATAAAGTGTAGAATCTTTAGTAATTTTTTCAGTATCGAAATCGAACTTATCGTCACCTATTGTTGCAGCAGTGGCATTTGGGTTCTCTGACCAGTATTCAAAATGATATCCCCTACGGTCAGGGTCAGGTGGCATTACTGCCCTGTCCTGATCAAAGATTGTCTGCGAAGGCTGATACCGATCTTTCGTTGAAAACGAAACCGTCCACAAACTTGCGAAATCCGGCGTCAGCAGGAGATTTCCGGTGACGGAAGATGCAAAATCATATACTGGATCCTGCGATACTCCACCGGAAACAAGATGCCAATCTCCCGTGAAAGCCTTGCCTGCACTGGGTGAAAGAATCGGTAGCGAGGGAGCTGAGCCGATTGCCGTATTCGGCTCTACAGCTTCTGCATGAATGATGATCTCAGATGAACCATCAAGAAATTGCACGAGAAACTTGTCTGAGAATACAGCATAGTACGCTGTGTCTGCCGTGATGGGCTCATCGAATTTGTATGCGTCGTCGGGATTTATGGGGGAGTTTGCTATTTGATCCGCCGTATACCAACCCCAAAATGAATTCATACCCAAAGGCAGTGATGGGATAGAAATTTCAGGAACGTTATCGCCATTCTGAACGATACGATCGGCAAATAGCTTCGTTCCTGCTTCATCAAGATAAAAGCTGACTGTAGAATATGAATCATCCGAAGAATCCAAAGTCTTGACAGAATCGCCAGCCAAACTATCTGCGGAATTCCCCTCCTGAGGAGGGGTGGCAGGCGGAGCCTGACGGGGTGGTTGAACAGTGGTATCTTCGCCTCCCCTGTCATTGTGGGCTTGACCCGCAATCCAGTCCTTGTCGCCATTTGTGGTTTCCGGCTCGGAGGCCACGTTCGCTGCGCTCTCTATGACAGAGCCATCGGCGGAGCTATCAGCTAATTGCTCGGAGAGCACCCCCCCCCCTGTCATTTTCTTCCAATTGCTCTGTCGCCATCGCGAACTGCGGTACTATCGCCATTGTCAGCATCACCAGTGTCAGCAACACAGCCGACGCTCGCCTTCCCAATAGCTTCCTTAAATTACTGTTACCGTTACTGCTACTGTCATTGCGAGCAAAGCGAAGCAATCCACTGCGTAGTTTGCTGTTACTACTACTGCTACTGTTGTTGTTACTGATTTGATCTTTCATTTTGGATCCCCCTCTAAAAACTTCTTCCGATACTTTATATATACCCACTTTTTCGGGTTTTAAACATTTTTTTTCGAAAAAGTCCCCAAATCGGCTAAAAAAAATCAAGACTAGATATGTTCTCAAATAAATGCTTTTGGCTCTGGGC
>JAISKC010000004.1 GCA_031261345.1 Eubacteriales Family XIII. Incertae Sedis bacterium
CAATTCCTTTGACATTAATTCTCCTTTATTCTACTACAACAATAGCCCTATATACAATAACTAGCATTTAGGTAATATTATCAGTAATGGTATTTTATGTCAAGGTATATTTTTACAAATATTTCGTCGGCTATTCCTCGTCCCACTCCATGTCCTTGATAAGCTCGCGTTTGGCGTTGTTTCTGTGCTGCGCATAGAGCTGCGTCGTCGTGATATTGTCATGATTCAGTAATTCTTGGACATCGAAGATTGAATTTCCGCGTTCTATGAGCGAGGTTGCCGTGGTCGCCCGAAGCTTGTGCGGGCTGTAGCCTGCCGTCCTCTCCGTTCCGAGGGCAATACTCGTGTATTTTTTGACCATCTCCCGTATCTGCCGCTCGGTCATTCTCCTGCCTTGGAGGGAAAGAAAAAGCGCGTCGGCGTCTGCCTGCGCTCCGTCCTCGTCCATCGCGGGCATCGGCCGCTCAGAAGCAATATACTCATCGAGTGCGCGCCTGACGCTTTCGCTGATGGGCATAGACGTCTCCTTGCCGCGTTTTCTGAATATCTTGAACTCGTCCCTAGAAAAATTGAAGGAGCTGAGGTTGAGCTGATGAAGCTCCGAAAGCCTGAGCCCATAAGTCACGAAAATCAGAAGCACCGCCCTGTCGCGCAGCTTCGTCTTATTCCAATACTGGAGCTCCTTTTTCGACAGCCCCGTGCCGTTTGCTGCGGCGTCGAGCATGACCATTACCTCGTCGTCGTGAAGCGCCTTGATCTCCTTGTCGCCAGCCTTCGGAAGCCTGATAGGGTCGAAACCGTCCGTGATATTCTTCGGAACCAGCTCGTCCCTGTATAGAAATTTGAATAAAACCGACAGCGAACTGCGCTTTCTCGCAAGCGATTTGTTGTCATTTTGGTAAATATACGTGCCGTTTTCCTTTTCAACCTTATATTTGCGGGCGTAATCGAGGAAAATATTGATGTCCACCGCCTTAATACCCGAAAAATCCTTGAGTTTGATATCCCGTGGCAGCGCAGCATCGGTCAAATCGGTTTCATTCACTAAGTAATGAAGAAAGAACGTGATGTCCCTGAGATAGCCCAACCGCGAGAGCGGAAGCAAATTCCCCCTCAAATACCGGAAAAAACCACGCAAAAAACTGGGCATCTGCTCCTCGAGCGCCGAACACTGCTCCTCGGTTACGATCTCCTTGTAAATGATATTATCGGGCTTGTCGCTCTTATTGTGTATGCGAATATCAGTTCCCATACCTAAATGATAACAGATTGCAGCCACAAAAAATGTTACATTTCAATGATTTTGGCTTCTGTGTAACGCTTGAACCAAGTCTCCTGCCTCTTCGCATAGCGACGGGTATTGCGCTTGATGAGATAAATGGAGTAATCAAGGTCGTATTCGCCATCAAGAAAGCCGAGCAATTCCTTGTAACCGATGCCCAAGAGTGATATAGCCTCACGTGAAAGCCCACCGGAAAGAAGCCCTTGCACCTCTGAAACGAGACCCTTCTCGATGAAGAGGTCCACCCTGTCCTCGATTTTCTTGTAAAGTATCGGCCTATCCATAGTGAGCCTGTAGATAACCGGCTCAAATTGCTCTGTCGGAATGAAAGACTCGGAAAAATCCCGAATACCGCCCTGCTCCACGCCGCCATCGAGCCGTCTAAGCAGCCTGATCACACGCTTGGTATTGTTGGGGTGCTCCTTCTGAGCCACCAAGGGGTCGCGTCTCTCCAAAAGCTCGAAAAGAGCCAAAGCCCCCTCCTGCTCCAAGATTTCCTCATAATTCACCGCTTCCCCAGTCATTTCAGCCCCGCGAGATTTTTCCTCCTCTTCTCCTGAAAAATCCATATCATAAATAAGCGAATTGACATAAAGCCCGCTACCCCCGCAAATTACCGGCGTTTTGCCCCTAGAGATTATCTCATCGATGACACCGCGAGCCATTCTGCAATATTCAGCAACCGAAAAAATCTCGGAAGGGTCGGCTACGTCAATCATATGGTGCAAAACCCCCTGCATTTCGGCCAAAGTAGGCTTCGCAGTGCCGATATTGAGCCCCAGGTAGACCTGCATACTATCGGCAGAAACAATCTCGCCGCCGCATTCAAGTGCCATTTCCACAGCAAACTTTGACTTTCCGACAGCCGTAGGACCAACGACGACAATAGCTTCGGGTTTACTCATGACCGCTTGAACATCCTCTCGATCTCCGCCTTAGTCAGCTTCAAAAACACCGGCCTCCCGTGCGGACAGGTATAAGGATTGTCGCAGGCACCGAGCTCACCAAGTAATGCTGCAATTTCTACGTCCGATAGCTTTCGATTGGCCTTGATTGACGACTTGCAAGCACGCATGATGATGCGATCAACATCGCTATTTGGACCCTTTACATCCGAATTCATAGCAGCATTCAGATCCTCCGGCCTGAGAGAAAGAATATCGGTGAGAAATACCTCGGCTTCGTCAAACGACATAAATGACGGAAAAGTGCTAGTAGCATAGGTGTTTTCGCCGAATTCCTCAATATCATACCCAAGCCTTTTCAGGAACGAGATATAGCTGTCGATATGAGGAATAGCCACAGCCGGAACCGTAAAAGTGTGCAAATTGAGCAGTTCCTGAGTCAAAACTTCCCTGTCGTTGTAGGATCTAAGAAACTTCTCGTAGTTGATTCTCTCGTGAGCAGCATGCTGATCGATGATATAGAAGCTATCGCCGTTGGAGGCGAGTATGTAGGTGGCGAAAAGCGTCGCAATCACCGAAAGGCCTGCAATATCAAGGGTTTCATTGTATTTGGCATCGGTATTTTCTCGAATGAAAATATTGTCGGCAGCGGAATCAATATCTTCGTTTGACTGTAATATATTATGGTAAAGCGAATAGTCGATAATATTCGCCTCCAAGTTGTCAACTATCCTACCTAACTGTAATTTATTATGGTCAACCACAGTATCATCGACCTTTGTCATTCCGGCCCCCGCGCCGGAATCCCGCTTGAACAAATCACTAATTTTGACCTCCGGCACATTCCCCTCCTTCGGAGGGGTGGCAGCGAAGCTGACGGGGTGGTCTACCCCACCATCATCCTTAAGCAAAAACGCATTCTTCACCAGCCGTGGTATCCCCTTTTCCGAAGACAACGCACCGAATAGCGACCTTTCAACGAAATCTCTGACAGCCCCATTATCCGCAAATGCAACCTCAAGTTTCGAAGGATGAATGTTCACATCGAGTTCCCGAGGCGGCAACGTCAGAAACAAATAAACAACGGGGAATTTTCCACCTTCGGCAAATTCCTTATAGGCGGAATCGATAGCCGAAGTGAGCAGCTTGTTCGAAACCGCCCGACCATTGACAAACAAGACCTGATTTCGGCGAGTCTTTCGGCTGCCCGTAGCATTGGAGATGTAGCCCGAAAGCGTCATTTTGCCATGGGCACTCTCAGCGTTCACTTCTAAAAGAGTATTTGTTACACCACTGCCGTAGACAGAGGTGATAGTATTCAGAAGACTGCCATTCCCAAGGGTTGAGAAAAGTGCCGCTCCGTCGGATATAAGCTTTATCTTTATAGAAGGATAAGCAATAGCAAGGCGCGAAACGAAATCGACGATTTTCGTAGTCTCAGCCGCATTTGACTTAAGAAACTTCTGACGAGCAGGCACATTGTAAAAAAGCTCGGTAACGGAAATCACAGTGCCCGTATCAGCCCCAACACCCTCGATCTTGGGCACCTCCCCACCCTCAATCAAAACAAGGGTTCCAACATCTGCGAAAGAAGTCTTAGTTATCATTTTCACCTTGGAAACGGCGGCTATAGACGAGAGCGCCTCGCCGCGAAACCCCAGAGTTTCAATAGAATCAAGGTCTGCTGCAGCCGCAATCTTGCTTGTAGAATGAGGTGCAAAAGCAAGCGAAACATCATCGGCCGAAATCCCAATCCCATTATCGGATATGCGAATGAGTTCCTTGCCGCCGCCCCGTATTTCAATAGTTACCTCAGTAGCACCGGCGTCGATAGAATTCTCGCAAAGCTCCTTGACAACAGAAACAGGAGCAGTAACAACCTCCCCAGCAGCAATCTGCTCATAAAGAACCCGATCAAGTTGCAGTATCCTATTACTCATAATATCACCCTAAAACCAACACAAAAACAATTATTGCATACAAAGTAGCTGTGGCACACGCATAATGAGCAGCCTTGGCAAGTGATGAATTTGTAAATCGTGCAGATGTAATTTTGGCGAAATTTTGGCACTGTTTGAGCGAAGCGAGTTTGCCAAAATTCCAAAATTGCATCTGTGACGATTTATCACAAATTCCCACTTGTTGTTGGGGCTCATTATGTGTGCGCCACAGCGGCGACGAAGCAAAATAAAATCACTCATCAATAAGCCTAAGCAACCTCTCAATTACACCAAAAGCACCAGAAGGTGTCAACTCATTGATATCGACAGCCAAAAGCTCAACCCGCATCTCATCAAATATTTTCGAAAATTGACCAGATTGCTCCACCGACCCGCATTGCGAAAACTCGGAAGCAGAAGGAAACAAAGACAACTGAGCGGTCTGCTCAATAGAAGAAACGCTGTGCGCGGCCGTCTCCGAACTCTCAAGGAGCGACAACTTGTTCTGCGCGTCAAGAAGAATAGAAGAAGGCAAGCCCGCAAGCTTGGCGACATGAATACCGTAGCTCCGACTACTGGCCCCAAGAGCAATCTTATGCAAAAACACAATATCCGCCCCAGATTCAGAGATGAGCGTAGAAAGATTGCGAAGCCCAGGAAGAGACCCCTCAAGCGAAGTGAGCTCGTGATAATGAGTAGCAAACAAAGTGCGAGCCCGATGACCCGAAGAGCAAAGATAGTCGATCATAGCCCAAGCGATGGAAAGCCCATCATAGGTGCTGGTGCCCCGCCCAATCTCGTCTAGAATTATCAAGCTGCGATCCGTGAAATTCGAAATAATCCAAGAAAGCTCATTCATCTCGACGAAAAACGTACTCTCCCCTTTGGAAATGTTGTCCGAAGCCCCGATACGAGTGAAAATCCGGTCAGTAATGCCTATGTGAGCACTCTGGGCCGGCACAAATGACCCGATCTGAGCCATCAGCACAATCAGAGCCGTTTGCCGCATATAGGTGGATTTTCCGGCCATATTCGGCCCCGTGATGAGCAGAAGTGAATCGTCCTTATCGTCAAGATGGACATCGTTCGGCACAAATACACTCTCCGTCAGGTCATGCTCGATGACCGGATGCCGCCCCCGAATGATCGAAATATCTTTGGACGCGTCAACCACAGGCTTGACATACCGCATTTTCTCAGCGGTTTCAGCGAACGAGCGAAGGCAATCGAGCACCGCTATAGCCGCCGCCGTCATACGAAGAGACTCGAGCTCCAGACTAATTTGGGCGAGAATATCAAGGAAAATCTCGTTTTCGAGACTGTTGATTTTGGCCTCGGCGGAAAGCACCGCGCCCTCAACCCGCTTGAGCTCCGGCGTGAAGAATCGCTCGGCGTTCGCCAAAGTCTGCTTGCGGACATAATCCTCGGGCACCATCGAGAGATTTGAGCTAGTAACTTCGATATAGTAGCCCTGCACGCGATTGTAGCGCACCTTCAGGCTCTTTATGCCCGTGCGTTCCCGCTCCTCGGCTTCGAGCGATGCGATATAGTCGATTCCTCCCGAAATACTCCGCTTAAGCTCGTCGAGTTCCTCCGAGTAACCGTCGCGGATAAGCCCACCCTCCTTGACGGAAAACGGCGGTTCGTCAGTAATTGCAGCCTCTATGAGGTCCCGTATATCCTCCTTGGGAAGAATCTCCGCATCGAGGTCGCGAAGGAGTGAAGACGTAGAAGAAAGTGTGAGCAAACTGTCCTTTATGTCAGGAATAGCCGCGAGGCTCCCGTTCAAAGACACCAAATCCTTGGCCGAGGCGTTCCCGTATGAAATCCGCCCGCAGAGCCTCTCGATGTCATGCACCGCCTTCAGTCCCACGCCGATGTTGTTTCGCAAAAGCACCTCAGAGAGGAGCGTATCGACAGCATCGAGCCGTTCCGTTATTGCGTCTACGGATATGAGCGGCTCCTTGATCCATTTTTTGAGAAGTCTCGCCCCCATCGCCGTCTTCGTCCTGTCCACGATGGATAGCAGCGAGCCCTTGACCTCCCTCGTCCACATGGATTCCACAAGCTCCAAATTCGTTATCGTCATCTTGTCGAGCTGCATGTGAACCTGTGATGCGCGCGGTTTGAAGTCCTTTATATAGTCCAAATCTTTTTTCTGTGTCGCCCGAATATAGGCAAATAAGGCCTCCTCCGCGCTATCCACCCCGTCCTCAGTAATTACTGAAGTGAAAATGTTCGTCCTTTTTTTTATGCTATCCGCAAGTGATTCTAGCTCTTCCTCTGGATAGGCCGAACTTCCCGAAACGAGCAGCTCCGCCGCATCGATTCTCGTGAGCTCACCTAAAAGATACGAGATGAGGGTTTCCCTGCTGTCGGCTTTGATTGCGAGGGATTCCGCCTCTCCCGTTGAAATATCAACGTAGGCGAGAGCAATTTCCGAGCCTTTAAAATATGCGCTGGCGAGGTAATTCGTCTTTCCGGCATCGAGCATAGTTCCTGCTGTAAGCGTCCCCGGCGTGAGTATGCGCGTAACCTCCCTGCGGACGAGCCCCGTTGCAAGCGCGGGATCTTCAACCTGATCGCAGATTGCAACCTTGAGTCCGGCGGCCATGAGCTTCGCCAAATAGGATTCCGCCGCGTGATACGGCACTCCTGCCAGCGGTGCCTTGCCTATCTCGCCGCCCATAGTCTTCTGCGTCAGCGTGATGTCGAGTAAGCCCGCCGCCAAAATAGCATCATCGAAGAACATCTCATAAAAATCACCGACACGATAGAATAAAATACAGTCCTTGTTTTGCTCCTTGATTTCGAGGTATTGGGACAGCATAGGTGTCATCTTAACCACATCAAAAACTCCTTGTTTCCTTTTGTGCCAGTAATGGGCGAAGGCATGACGGCCAGGACATCAAGATTGCTGACGCCGGCATAGCCTTTCACCTTTTCTAGCACTTCATCGTGAATCTTAGTGTCCCTGATGATACCCCCCTTGCCAACCTGTTCCCGAAGAGCCTCAAACTGAGGCTTCACAAGCGCAACAATCGAAGCCCCAACCACCCTTGTCATTCCGGCCGCCGAGCCGGAATCCATGGATTCACTGCGACTTACCTGACGGTGCGTCCCAGCACAGGTCGGATCAAGTCCGCAATGACAGTTGTTCAAAAGCCCAGCCGCTACAGGAAAAATATGCTTCAGCGAAATGAACGATACGTCGATCGAAACAAAATCAGCCTTTTCTGGTATGGATTCTGGATCCAGATACCTGACGTTCGTCCGCTCCATATTCACAACACGGCTATCCTGCCGCAGTTTGTAATCAAGTTGCCCGTAACCGACATCGATAGCATAGACCTTCTCTGCTCCGCGGCTCAACATCAAATCCGTGAATCCTCCCGTAGAAGCACCTATATCAACACAAACTGCCCCATCGAGGTCAATATCCCATTCATCCAAAGCACCCTCGAGCTTGAGACCGCCTCTACTTACAAATTTGATGGGATCGGAAATCACCTCAATTTCAACCGAGGTGTCAAACTTCGTGCCCGCCTTGAGTTCCTGCCTGCCGCAGACCCTGACGACACCGGCCATAAGATAGGCCTGAGCCCGCTCCCTCGTGGGTGCAAGCCCCCTTTCCACAAGTTGAATATCTATGCGCTCTTTCACGCTAAGCCCGTTCTCTGCCGGAATTGAGCTTGCGGAATGCTTCTTCAATGCGAACGCTGATAGCCGATGAGCTGAGTCCGTATTTCAAATAAAGAACCTCGCTGTCGCCATGCGGTATGAACTCATCCGGCCAGCCGAGAGTCAAAAGATGCGGCTCAAGAGAAGCCCTAGCATAAAACGAGCTCACCTCATTGCCAAAACCGCCCGAAATGACATTATCTTCAAGAGTTACGACCAAAATATTCTTGTTTGCAGCCTCGAGCAGCGACGCCTCATCTATCGGTTTCACGAACCTATCGTAGACGACAGAGCACGAAATACCACTGTCAGAAAGGAAGGTAGCCGTTTCGAGAGCCGTTTTGACCATACTGCCAACCGCCCGTATTTCGACATCAGTACCTTCCAAAAGACGCACGGATTTTCCTATTTCAAAAACATGGTTGTCATAATCAAATTTCTGTAAACCAACAGTCTCCCCCATTAAAGAATTTATCTTCTCTAAATTACTCAAATCAGCATTTCCCCTCGGATATCTGATAGCAACGGGACAACCATATGCCAGCGAGGAGCGTATCATCAAAGCGAGCTCGTCGCCATCGGAAGGCGACATGATGATCAAATTCGGTATGTGGGAAAGATACGACAAATCGAAGATGCCGTGATGCGTCTCTCCGTCCTTTCCGACCACGCCTGCACGGTCAATCATGAACACGACAGGCAGGTTTTGAGCGCAGACGTCCAACATTATTTGGTCGTAGGCTCTCTGCAAAAAGGTGGAATAAACGAACACAAACGGCCTCATATTTCCCATGGCAAGGCCCGCCGCAAAAGTTACCGCGTGCCCCTCCGCTATGCCCACATCATAAAACCTCTCGGGATATTTCATCGCAAACCCCGCCAGTCCCACGCCGTCGGTCATGGCCGCCGTGATCGCCACGATACGCCTGTCGTTTTCAGCAATTTCAGTAACTATATGGCCCGCAACATTCGAGTATGTTGCCTTTTTCTCACCCAATTCCGCTCCGGTTTCGACGTCAAATGAGCCTATTCCGTGGAATTTCCCTGGGTTTTGCTCCGCGTTGATGTAGCCTTTGCCCTTTTGCGTTACGACGTGCAGAAGCACCGGTCCGTCGATCTTCTTGACAGCCTCAAATATTGAGATGAGGGTAGAAATCGAGTGTCCATCGACCGGTCCGTAGTAATTCAGCCCCAATTCCTCAAACATCGACCCCGAGACAATTGAGTTTCTCATTAGCTTTTTGACCTTCTCTGCGCCGTGATATATGGGTTTTCCCACGCCGGGCAAATTTTTCAAATTCGATTTAATCTTCTGTTTCGTAAGTAGGTAACTCTGCGAGGAACGTAGCCGCGAGAGATGCTGTGATAATGAGCCCTTGCTCTTTGATATGGACATCTGGTTGTCGTTCAGGATGATGAGAACCTTAGACTTTCTGGTACCCACATTCTGTAGGCCTTCAAACGCCAAACCGCCCGTCAGTGCCCCATCGCCAATCACCGCAATGACATTCTCGTCTCCGCCGGTTTTGTCGCGAGCTTCCGCCATGCCCATCGCGGCAGAAATTGAGCTGCTGCTATGACCGCTATTGTAGACGTCCGTAGGGTGCTCGGCTGTCTTGGGAAAGCCCGAAATCCCGCCGTAAGAGCGAAGAGTCTTGAAATCGCCTGCCCTGTCCGTCAATATCTTGTGTACATACGACTGATGTCCAACGTCCCAAATCAGCCTGTCCTTAGTAACGTCAAAGACCTTGTGAAGCGCAAGCGTCAGTTCCACGACACCCAAATTCGATGCCAAATGCCCTCCTGTTACCGCCACTGAATTGATCAAAAAATCACGAACGGCCACAGCGAAAAGCTGAAGCTCATCGGCGTTCATCTCGCCTATCTTCTCCTGAAAATCTATATCTGTAAGTTCACCGCTAAACAACTATTTCTTCCTTTATTTCTTCCGCTTTGCCAACGCCCTTGCGTGCTCCACCAGAACTTCGGCATTGAGCCCCACGCGTTCAGCTGCACCGGCGGCTATCTCCGTGAGCTCATTCAGCCGTTCATGTGAATTTTCAAGCCCATGTAATGCAGGGTATGTGGCCTTCTTTGCAGCAATATCCTTGCCAACGTGCTTGCCGAGCTCGCTCTCGTCGCCCGTAACATCGAGTATATCGTCGGCAATCTGAAATGCCAGACCCAAATTCTCACCATAAATGCTCAAATTTTCAATGGTTTCGGCGTTTGCGCCACCCAGATATGCACCCGCCAGCACGCTCGCCTGTATAAGAGCTGCCGTCTTGTTGATGTGAATATAATCCAAAAGCTCGGGCGAAACGGCCTTATCCTCGGCCTCAATATCCGCGACCTGTCCGGCTATCATGCTTCTCACGCCCGCACATTTGGCGATTTCGTTTGCCGCCTTGATACGTCTTTTGAGCAAATCAGGCTTGTCGAAGTAAAAGTTCATGTCGCGAAGCATCACCTCGAAAGCTGAATTGAGGAGCCCGTCGCCAGCGAGAATTGCCATAGCTTCACCAAAGACCACGTGGGTTGAAGCCTTGCCACGCCTGAGATCATCGTTGTCTATCGCCGGCAAATCGTCGTGAATAAGAGAGTAATTGTGTATGTATTCAACCGCACACGCGTATGGAAGTGCCTGCATCTCATCTCCGCCGACCAAATCGCAGGTCGTGAGGAGAAGTATCGAACGAAGCCTCTTCCCACCGCCCTTCAGCGTGTATTTCATGGCCTCAAAGAGGGTGTTTGACTTCTTGTCAACCTCAGGAATCAGCCCAATTATGTTTTCATCTACAAGTTTTCGATATTCAGCCGCCTCTGTTTCAAAACTCATCGCTCATTCACTCCATTTTCGTCAATAACAACAATTTTTTGATTTGCCTCGTCCAAAATTTTCTTGCATACTTCATAATACTTTAGCCCGCCCTCATAGGCAGCTATAGCCTCGTCCAATGGCACACTCTGATCTTGAAGCATAGCCGCAAGATCTTCGAGTTTCTTCATAGCCTCCTCGAATTTGATATTTTCAGGAATTGTCTCAATTTTATCCGTCATAACCGCCCCTTACACCTGTCATTGCCACCTTATACTGTCATTGCGGGCTCGACCCGCAATCCACACACCTGTCATTGCGGGCTCGACCCGACCTGTGCCGGGCGTGCCCCTGCACGCTCTGGTGAATCCCCTACCACCAGTGAAGCCTCTCCATCAGAAAGCCTAGCCCTAACAACATCTCCGGACTTGAGTTCGCCAGCCCTGCTGATAACTTTCCCATTTTCGTTCGAGAGTATCGAATATCCTCTGCTCAGCACACCAAGCGGACTCAGTGCATCGAGACGCGACTTCAACCCCTCAACCCGAACGCTATAATTGTTCAACCTATTCCGAATGTTCAAGTCCATTTCCGAACGAAGCGAATCCACCCTGTGCTCACTGAAAGAAACCCTCGAATTCAGTAGATTTGCAAGATTGCTCATCCCGAACGACTTCAACCAAAGCTCACCATACCCAATGATTTTTCTCATTGAGTCCTTGATATTATACTCCAAACCATCGAGATTTTCGAGTAACAAGTCGATATTCACAGCGGCAATATCGGCGGCTGCGGTGGGAGTCGGAGCCCGTAGGTCAGCTACAAAATCTGCTATAGTCCAGTCAGATTCGTGCCCGACCGCTGAAATGACCGGTATCTTAGAGCTGAAAATCGCGTCCGCAACGATTTCTTCATTAAACGACCAGAGGTCCTCAATACTGCCGCCGCCTCGTCCAACGATGATGATGTCCATATAGGGATAGTCTCTGTTGATTTCCGCAAGCCTTCCCGCTATCATCTGCGCCGCCCCGTCACCCTGAACGAGTGTGGGGAAAATGTGAACGTTCACAAGGTCATTTTTCGACGTGATGATGCGAATCATGTCCTCGATTGCCGCACCCGTATTCGACGTAACTATCGCAATATTGTCCGTCCACGTAGGAATCGGTCTTTTCCGGCCCTCCTCGAAATATCCGAGAGCCGCGAGCTTTTCCTTCATCTTTTCAAAGGCGAGAGCGAGGCTGCCCTGCCCCTCCACGCTCATCTTTCTGATGTTGAGCGAATAGCTTCCACCCTTTTCGTAGACCGAGATATATCCTTCACAGACGACCTCGAGATCGTCCACCGGATCAAAGCGAAGTGTATTCAAAATCCCCGACGGCAGGAAGCAATTTATCCTCGAAAGATCGTCCTTCAGGGAGAAATACGCGTGCCCCGATATATGGTGTTTAAAATTGGAGATTTGCCCGATTACAACGACCTGTGAGAGCACCGAATCAGTAACTAAAACCTTCTTTATATAGCCATTGAGTTGGCTGACGCGAATGGGTTTGATAGCCAAGGCTTATCCCACCGTGGCAACGTCTTTTGCCTTTATTACGCCGGAAAGCACACCGTTTATGAAAGACGAAGACCGCTCAGTGCTGTATTTCTTTGCGAGCAGAACAGCCTCATTTGCAGAAATACTGTCGGAAATATCGTCCATATAGGAGATTTCCGTCACCGCGAGACGAAGTATCGAAAGATCGACCTTGCTCATACGTGAAGTCTTCCATTTGGTGCTGGCTTCATTGATCTGCTCGTCGATACTCTCAAGATTGTCCAAAACGAGAGACAGGGACCAGTTGAAATACGGTATATCAGGCTTTTCGCCCGCCTCCCTGTCAAAGATACAGGTGTGATCCTCGCCCATATCGCCGATGTATTCAGCATCGCTTGCAAGAAATTCATCCCGAATATTATCGGAATAATCGTCCGTGATAGACATCTGATAAATGAGCCTGAGCAGAAGCTCCCGAGTCTTTTTTCTATAAGTTGACTTTGTCATTCCGCCTCTTCCGCATCTTCAAAATGCACCCCCTGAATATGTATATTCACTTCCTTTATCTTCACCCCTGTGGTCTCTTTTAGCACTGTGGTTACTTCCTTTTGAACGTTCCAAGAGACGTCGGGTATCTTCGAGCCTCGCTCAACTATGAGGAACAGATTGATCGTCCAGCCAGCTTCCTCGTCGAAATCCACCTTGATTCCTCTGATTGCGTTTTCTTTCCCGAGTATGTTCTTAGTAATGACATCGCCCAGATTGCCGCTGAACCCGAATACGCCTGGGATACCCAAAACCGTATCGCTCACATAGGAGCAAATCACATCGGGACTAATTTTGATCTTACCCAAACTCTCAGTCATCTACCTCTCCACCCATTACCTGACCATCAACCTCGTCAGGCTTCATTATCTCCAGCAAGACCTTATCGATCCGCCGCTCCTTCCAAGACTCAATAGTCCACTTCGTATTGTCAATATAAACGACCTGCTTCTCATCGTCATCGTCGTCAGCAATTTCGCCGAGATTGTCGATGAGCAGTCCGCCGATAGTCTCATAGTCGTCCGACTCAAGCCGAAGATCGAGCTCCTCGTTCAAATCATCAAGATAATAGAACCCGTCCATGATATACGTGTCCGCCGCAACCTTCTCAATCTTCGCCTCGGCGTCGTCGTATTCGTCGTCGATATTGCCCATGACCTCTTCGACCAAATCCTCAATCGTAACGATACCGGAAAGCCCGCCGTATTCATCGACTAAAAACGCCATGTGGGTCCGGCTCTCCTTCATCTCCTCAAACAAATCGTCGATATTCTTACTCTCAGGAACGAAAAACGGCTTCTGCAAAAGCTTCTTGATATTCACGCGATTGAATCCAACCTTTTTCGCCTGCAAGATGAAATCCTTCATATAAAGAACGCCGACGATATCATCGTTATCCTTGTCGTAATAAGGTATTCTGGAAAACCGCGTCTTCAGCAACTCGTCCACGTACTCCGGCAGAGAATCCGAAATCCCCCGCATGTAAACGTCAGTTCGCGGCGTCATGATTTCGTAGGCGAGCTTGTCGTCGAACTCAAACACGCTCGCGATCATGTCCTTGTTTGCCTCATCGATGAGTCCCGTTTCCTGACCGAGCTCGAGGATTGACTTGATTTCCTCCTCCGAATACATATCGACGAGTTTGTCGTCCTTGATGCCAAACAGCCTGAGCACGACGGCGACGGATTTGGACAGAAGCCAGACGAAAGGCGACATTGCCCTCGACAGCAGCAGCACCGGTTTGGCCGTCCACATACCTATCTTTTCGGGGTAATGAAGGGCTATCCTCTTGGGCACGAGTTCGCCGAGCACGAGGTTGAAGAAAGCCAAAACTATAGTAATGGCGACGACGGAAATCTGGAAAGCGTAGGGTATGCCAATCCGTTCGATTACTGATGAAAATGCCGTTGCAATGCCTGTAGCAGCCACAGCACTTTGCAAGAAACCTGCGAACGTGATACAAACCTGTATTGTCGATAGAAATTTGTTCGGTTGGTCGAGTAACTTCTTTAAAGCCATCGCCCTCTTGTTTCCATCATCTGCCAGTCCCTTTATCTTTGACCTGTTCAGCGAAACAGTTGCCATCTCGGCAGAGGCAAAATATGCATTTATAAGTATCAGTATGACTAGGAAGATGATTTGGAATAAGTAAGAACCACTAGGGTCGGGGTCAGCCATCGTTTATTTTTTCTCCTTGCTAAATTATGTCATCACGAGCATATAGCCGCAATTCAATTCAATTAATCGTTAGCAAACATTGTACCATAGACAGACGTACAATGACAACATTCTTATTTGTCATTCTGCGCGAAGTCGCAGAATCCAGCCACTTCGTGTCATTGCGGACCCTTATTGTCATTGCGAACTTTTATTGTCATTGCGGACCTGATCCGCAATCCACCTTCCGTCTATAAACAATCAAAGCGATCAACATCAATAATGACATTCCGCCAATTGTGAGAAACAAATTCAAACTTGCCTCATCTCCAGTCTTCGTGCCGCCACCTACAGGCACCACGCTACCATCGCGCTGCACGACAATCTCTGCGATACCCGCTGTTGCATCGTCTCCAACAATGCTGTCGTCAAACCAAACCTGAAGCTCATACGTGCCGTTCTCAAGCCTGTCAGCAAATGACGAGTAGAGCGTGACAACAGCACTTCCCTGCGTGATACTTCCAATCACATTGCCGTCTTCTTCGGTTATAGTGCGAGGCGTCTTATCGTCCTTGTATGCAGAAAGATTGTAGTCTTCATCGTTGAAATTGAATGTCTGCACAGTATCGAAATCGCCCTCGAATTCGACGACGACTTCTTCACCAAAAGCTGTCAATCCATCTTTCCCACCATATGCGCTATCGTGCGAATGGAAGATGATATGATGGTCGGGAATCACAGGTTGACTTCCACCCGTGACTGTCACCTTTATCTTGTAAATAAGTGTGTTTCCGTCTTCCGCCGTCACTTTCACCCATACATAGCCGTCGTTCGCTATTGCCCGAGGTGTCCAAGTCCCAAACGAAGGCTCGGTATTTGTAGCCGTATAGGCATACTCAAGCGTCGCAGTTTCGTCGGTCGGTGTTGCGATGAAATTGGCGTTTTTCGCCTGTGCGGCCGTGAGAGTAACAGCACCTGCCACTGCTCCGCTATATGTAGCCGCCGGAGTGCCGAGTGCCTCAGCCGTAGAGCCGCTCACGCCGCCGAGCTCATAGGAAACAAGTGTGGCATCAGAACCCAACGCCCTGACTTTTCCATAAGGCACGACTATTGACTTGCTCTGATTGAGGTTGCCGGTTCCGCTGTCAGTAACTACGACGGTAATCTCTCCTGCAGACGTGATTTGCGTAGGGGTGCCTGAAACCTTGCCCTCAGGTGAAAGAGTAAGTCCTAATGGCAAACTGCCACCTGCCAATGTATAAGAAACCAATGGCGCTGTCCCACCGTGTAAGGACGCTACAATATTAACTTCTTCAATCTCCTCATCCACAATGGACTCAGGAATAGAATTTGCACCAACATCAAGTGCAGTGTAAACACTCCAACCGGTAATACCTTGACCCGTGAGATAAGTGGCTACAAAATTCTCATACAGTGTTTGGTTTCCTGTATCCCAAGGGTAAAACAATATGCCACCACTAGGAATACCTTTAAATGCATCGGTAGAAAAATTTGCCGGTATTGAAGAACCAAATGTGATTTGCGTTATTTGACCAGGAAATTTGTTACCATCACCAAATATATAACCACCTACATTTGTTAAGTTCACAGCCTTTGAAAAATCGACTCCTGTATATTTAGCATTCAAAAAGGCAGCGTCTCCAATTGTAGTAAGATTTTCAGGCAACGTGAGTGTACCAGTCATTCCACAACTTCTAAATCCACTTTCTTTTATTGAAATTAGTCCACTCGCATTGGAAAAATCAACTCCACCAAGTTTTGATTCATGAAATGCACCTTCTTCTATTTCTTCCAAACTCGGAGGAACTACGAGAGTGTAGTTTGTAAAATTATTGAGAGAAAATGCATATTGACCAATTGTTTTTATGTTACTTGGAAGCGAAAAATCTAAATATTCAAATTTACAACGATAGAA